>NZ_VZZR01000078.1:0-12806 GCF_009650555.1 Pseudomonas sp. EMN2 | reverse complement strand
CGGCGGTGCGCCGATGCGACTTGCCCCGCGATGAGGCCGCAACGGCAGACCCAATGTCCAAGACCACGAAACCCCAGTTAGGTTGCCTGCCGCCCGATCAAGGGCAGCCCGGCGCCTTGCGCTGGTGCTCGTCGTCATACTTTTCCAGGCCGTCCGGGCCCAGGCGCTTGTTGATCACCGGCACCGTCTCGGCCTGCCACTGGGACTGATAGCAGCCGCCCTTGTGGGCCTGCGCCGGCTCGCCGTCCGCGCCCTTGTCGCTGGCGCAGGCGCCCAGCAGCAAGGCCACGATCATCACAGGCAATTGCTTGACCATCAGGTCGCTCCCTTTGCCAGGCGCCTTCGTGCTCAGGCCTTGGCCCGCTCTTCGAGAATCGCCACGGCCGGCAGTACCTTGCCCTCGACGAACTCGAGGAACGCACCGCCACCGGTAGAAATGTAGGAGATATCCTTGCTCACGCCATACTTGTCGATGGCTGCCAGGGTATCGCCACCACCGGCGATGGAGAACGCGGCGCTGTCGGCGATGGCCTGGGCCAGCACCTTGGTGCCGTTGCCGAACTGGTCGAACTCGAACACACCGACCGGGCCGTTCCACAGAATGGTCTGCGACGACTTCAGCAGCTCGGCGAAGTTGGCAGCGGTCTGTGGGCCGATGTCGAGGATCATGTCGTCAGCCGCCACGTCGGCGATCGCCTTGACGGTGGCTTCGGCGCTTTCGGCGAATTCCTTGGCGACCACCACGTCGACCGGCAGCGGCACATTGACCTTGGCAGCGATGGCCTTGGCAGTGTCGACCAGGTCGGCTTCGTACAGCGACTTGCCCACCGGGTGACCGGCAGCAGCGAGGAAGGTGTTGGCGATGCCGCCGCCGACGATCAGCAGGTCGCACACGGTGCTCAGGCTGTTCAGCACGTCCAGCTTGGTCGATACCTTGGAGCCGGCGACGATGGCGGCCATCGGCTTGGCCGGGGCCTTCAGGGCCTTGCCCAGGGCGTCCAGTTCGGCGGCCAGCAGTGGGCCGGCAGCCGCGACCTTGGCGAACTTGGCGACACCGTGGGTGGAGCCTTCGGCGCGGTGCGCGGTGCCGAAAGCGTCCATCACGAACACATCGCACAGGGCAGCGTACTGCTGCGCCAGCTCGTCGGCGTTCTTCTTCTCGCCCTTGTTGAAGCGCACGTTTTCGAACAGCACCAGGTCACCGGCCTTCACCTCGACACCGTCGAGGTAGTCGGCAACCAGCGGTACTTCGCGGCCCAGGGCCTTGCTCAGGTAGTCGGCGACCGGCTTGAGGCTGTTCTCGGCCGAGAACTCGCCTTCGGTCGGGCGGCCCAGGTGCGAGCAGACCATTACCGCCGCGCCCTTCTCCAGGGCCAGCTTGATGGTCGGCAGCGCGGCCAGGATACGCGCATCGCTGGCAACCACACCGTCCTTCACAGGCACGTTGAGGTCTTCGCGGATCAGTACGCGCTTACCTTGCAGGTCGAGGTCGGTCATCTTCAACACGGTCATGAATGCAGTCCTTCAGGGCTGTTTGCTGCGGGTGGGGTGGACGACGTGCAGATAATGTTCGGCAACGTCGAGCATACGGTTGGCGAACCCCCATTCGTTGTCGAACCAGGCCAGCAGGTTCACCAGGCGGGGGCCGGAAACGCGGGTCTGGCTGGCATCGACGATGGCCGAATGCGGGTCATGGTTGAAATCACAGCTGGCGTGGGGCAGCTCGGTGTAGGCCAGCAAGCCTTTGAGCGGGCCATCCAGGGCGGCCTCGCGCAGCACCCGGTTGACCTCGGCCGCGCTGGTGTCGCGGGCGGTCTGCAGGGTGATGTCCAGGCACGACACGTTGACGGTCGGCACGCGTACCGCTTTGGCCTGGATTCGCCCGGCAAGTTCCGGCAGCAGGCGTTCGATGCCGCGCGCCAGCCCGGTGGACACCGGGATCACCGACTGGAACGCCGAACGGGTGCGGCGCAGGTCTTCGTGGTGATAGGCGTCGATCACCGGCTGGTCGTTCATTGCCGAGTGAATCGTGGTGATCTGCACGTACTCGATGCCGAAGGCCTGGTCCAGCACCCGCAGCAGCGGCACACCGCAGTTGGTGGTGCAGGAGGCGTTCGACACCAGCAGCTCGCTGCCGGTCAGGCAATCCTGGTTCACCCCGAACACCACCGTGGCATCGACATCGGCCTCGCTGGCCATGGGCTGCGAGAACAGCACCCGCGGCGCACCGGCATCGAGGAAGCGCTGGCCGTCGGCGCGGGTGTTGTAGGCGCCGGTGCACTCGAGCACCAGGTCGATGTCCAGGGCGCCCCAGTCGATACCTTCGGGGGTGGCACTGCGCAGCACTTTCACGCAGTCGCCATTGATATGCAGACAGTCGCCATCGACCTTCACTTCACCGGGGAAACGCCCGTGGGTGGAGTCGAAGCGGGTCAGGTATTCCAGGCTGGCCTGGTCGGCCAGGTCGTTCAGCGCGACGATCTCGAAACCGGCCTTGGCCCCACGCTCGAACAGTGCGCGCAGGACACAGCGGCCGATGCGGCCGTAACCGTTGAGTGCAACTTTGTAGGGACGCGGGTGGGGCATTCGATACTCACGTGGCAGGTGCGTTGAACGACCATCGCGGGGCAAGCCCGCTCCCACAAGGCACCGGGATACCTTGTGGGAGCGGGCTTGCCCCGCGATCAGGTGGGAGGCACGCGGCCTCCCGGATACATCAGTCTTCCAGCAGCTCTTCAGCGGTACCCAGGATGTTGTCCAGGGTGAAGCCGAATTCTTCGAACAGCGCGGCAGCCGGCGCCGACTCACCGTAGGTGGTCATGCCGATGACACGGCCTTCGAGGCCGACGTACTTGTACCAGAAGTCCGCGTGGGCGGCTTCGATGGCGATACGCGCGCCCACTTGCAGCGGCAGTACCGACTGCTTGTACGCAGCGTCCTGGGCGTCGAACACGCTGGTGCTCGGCATCGACACCACGCGGACCTTGCGGCCCTGCTCGCTGAGCTTGTCGAACGCCTGAACAGCCAGGCCCACTTCGGAACCGGTGGCGATCAGGATCAGCTCAGGCTCGCCGGCGCAGTCCTTGAGCACGTAACCGCCACGGGCGATGTCGGCGATCTGCTGGGCGTCGCGGGTCTGGTGCTGCAGGTTCTGGCGCGAGAAGATCAGCGCCGACGGGCCGTCCTTGCGCTCCAGGGCGCACTTCCAGGACACCGCGGATTCGACCGCGTCGGCCGGGCGCCAGGTGTCCAGGTTCGGCGTGCTGCGCAGGCTGGTCAGCTGCTCGATCGGCTGGTGGGTCGGGCCGTCTTCGCCCAGGCCGATGGAGTCGTGGGTGTAGACGTGGATCACGCGCTGCTTCATCAGTGCCGACATGCGCACGGCGTTGCGGGCGTACTCCATGAACATCAGGAAGGTGGCGCCGTAGGGGACCAGGCCGCCGTGCAGGGCAACGCCGTTCATGATCGCGGTCATGCCGAATTCGCGCACGCCGTAGTACATGTAGTTGCCGCTGGCATCTTCAGCGCTGACGCCCTTGCAACCTTTCCACAGGGTCAGGTTGGAGCCGGCCAGGTCGGCCGAACCGCCGAGGAACTCCGGCAGCAGCGGGCCGAACGCATTGAGGGTGTTCTGGCTGGCTTTACGGCTGGCGATGGTTTCGCCCTTGGCCGCGACTTCAGCAATGTAGGCAGCCGCTTTCTCGGCGAAGTCCGCCGGCAGCTCACCGCTCAGGCGACGCTTGAGCTCGCTGGCCAGCTCAGGGAAGGCGCCGGCGTAGGCAGCGAAACGCTGGTCCCACTCGGCTTCGACCTTGGCGCCCTGGGCCTTGGCATCCCACTCGGCATAGATGTCGGCCGGGATTTCGAACGGGCCGTGGTTCCAGTTCAGTTCCTTGCGGGCCAGGGCGATTTCGTCGTTGCCCAGCGGCGCGCCGTGGCAGTCTTCCTTGCCCTGCTTGTTCGGCGAGCCGAAGCCGATGATGGTCTTGCAGCAGATCAGGGTCGGACGGTCGCTCTTGCGGGCGGTGTCGATCGCGGTGCGGATCTCGTCGGCGTCATGGCCGTCGACGTTGCGGATCACCAGCCAGCCGTAGGACTCGAAGCGCTTCGGCGTGTCGTCGGTGAACCAGCCTTCCACTTCGCCGTCGATGGAGATGCCGTTGTCGTCATAGAAGGCAACCAGCTTGTTCAGGCCCAGGGTGCCGGCCAGCGAGGCGACTTCGTGGGAGATACCTTCCATCATGCAGCCGTCGCCGAGGAACACGTAGGTGTTGTGATCGACGATGTTGTGGCCTTCACGGTTGAACTGGGCGCCCAGCACTTTTTCTGCCAGGGCGAAGCCCACGGCGTTGGCCAGGCCCTGGCCCAGCGGGCCGGTGGTGGTTTCGACGCCAGGGGTGTAACCGAACTCCGGGTGGCCCGGGGTGCGGCTGTGCAGCTGACGGAAAGCCTTGAGGTCGTCGATGGTGACGTCGTAGCCGGTCAGGTGCAGCAGCGAATAGATGAGCATCGAGCCGTGGCCGTTGGACAGCACGAAGCGGTCACGGTCAGCGAAGTTCGGGTTGCTCGGGTTGTGCTTCAGGTAGTCGCGCCAAAGCACTTCGGCGATATCCGCCATGCCCATGGGGGCACCTGGGTGGCCGCTGTTGGCCTTTTGCACGGCATCCATGCTGAGGGCACGAATGGCGTTGGCACGTTCACGACGGCTGGGCATCGCTGAGTCTCCTGGGGCTTGAATAGATAGTGAAACGAAAAAAGGCGGCCATTTTCGCCCACTGGGGGGGCCGGGGGCAATGACGGATGGTCGCAGTCGGGCATTTTTCCTGTGTTTGGCCGGGAAAAGAGCAAAAAGCGCGGCGTGGGAGCGGGCTTGCCCCGCGATTGCGTCAGCCCTGGCACCTCCTGCGTCTGATCGGGCGCCATCGCGGGGCAAGCCCGCTCCCACGAGGGATCCCTGGAAACCACTCATCATCCAATATCAAAACTTTTTGATATTGCTATTGCGACGACAGCATCGCCTGTCTAGACTCGCGCCCCATGAACCTTCATGCGCCCATACCCGTTCAACGCAGCGACACGCTGGCCGCCCTGTGCAAGGCCAGCGGCGACCCGTTGCGCCTGAACGTGCTGCGCGCACTGGCCAGCGACTCGTTCGGCGTGCTGGAACTGGCGCAGATCTTCGACATCGGCCAATCCGGCATGAGCCACCACCTCAAGGTGCTGGCCCAGGCAGAGCTGGTGGCGACCCGCCGTGAAGGCAATGCGATCTTCTACCGCCGCGCCCTGCCCGGCGGGCGCCTGCATGCCGCCCTGCTCGACGAGGTCGATGAACTGGCCCTGGCGCAGGACGTGCAGACCCGCATCGCTCAGGTCCAGCAACGCCGGGCGGCCACCAGCCAGGACTTCTTCCTGCGCGTGGAGGAGAAGTTCCGCGCCCAGCAGGACCTGATCGCCGGCCTGCCCCAGTACCGCGAAAGCCTGTTGGCGCTGCTCGACAAACTGAGCTTCGGCAGCGCTGCCAGCGCGCTGGAAGTCGGCCCCGGCGATGGCGGTTTCCTGCCCGACCTGGCTCGGCGCTTCGCCCAGGTCACGGCCATGGACAACAGCCCGACCATGCTCGACCTCGCCCGCCAGGTGTGCGAGCGCGAAAACCTCAATAACGTAGACCTGCAGCTGGCCGATGCACTGGGTGCAACGCAGGTGCAGGCCGACTGCGTTGTGCTGAACATGGTCCTGCACCATTTCAGCGACCCGGCCCTGGCCTTGCGCCTGCTGGCCAAACGGGTGAAGGCAGGCGGCAGCCTGCTGGTCACCGAGCTGTGCAGCCATGACCAGGGGTGGGCGCGCGATGCCTGCGGCGACCTCTGGCTTGGTTTCGAGCAGGATGACCTGGCCCGTTGGGCCAATGCGGCGGGGCTGACCCACGGGGACAGCCTCTACGTTGGCTTGCGTAACGGTTTCCAGATCCAGGTCCGGCATTTCCAGCGGGCCGCTGGCGACACACACTTCGGTAAATTTTAGGAACCCCTCGAGATGAGCGAATACTCCCTTTTCACTTCCGAGTCCGTGTCCGAAGGGCATCCGGACAAGATCGCCGACCAGATCTCCGACGCAGTGCTGGACGCCATCATCACCCAGGACAAGTTCGCCCGCGTTGCGTGTGAAACCCTGGTCAAGACCGGTGTCGCCATCATCGCCGGCGAAGTCACCACTTCGGCCTGGGTCGACCTGGAAGACATCGTGCGCAAGGTCATCGTCGACATCGGCTACAACAGCTCCGACGTCGGCTTCGATGGCGCCACCTGCGCCGTGATGAACATCATCGGCAAGCAGTCGGTGGACATCGCCCAAGGCGTTGACCGCAGCAAGCCGGAAGACCAGGGCGCCGGCGACCAGGGCCTGATGTTCGGCTATGCCAGCAACGAAACCGACGTGCTGATGCCAGCACCGATCTGCTTCTCGCACCGCCTGGTCGAGCGCCAGGCCGAAGCGCGCAAGTCCGGCCTGCTGCCGTGGCTGCGCCCGGATGCCAAGTCGCAGGTCACCTGCCGCTACGAAGACGGCAAGGTCGTCGGCATCGACGCCGTGGTCCTGTCCACCCAGCACAACCCTGAAGTGTCGCAAAAAGACCTGCAGGAAGCGGTGATGGAGCTGATCGTCAAGCACACCCTGCCGGCCGAGCTGCTGCACAAGGGCACCCAGTTCCACATCAACCCGACCGGCCAGTTCATCATCGGTGGCCCGGTGGGCGACTGCGGCCTGACCGGCCGCAAGATCATTGTCGACTCCTATGGCGGCATGGCCCGCCACGGTGGTGGCGCGTTCTCCGGCAAGGACCCGTCCAAGGTCGACCGCTCGGCCGCCTACGCCGGCCGCTATGTGGCCAAGAACATCGTCGCTGCTGGCCTGGCCGAGCGTTGCGAGATCCAGGTGTCCTACGCCATCGGCGTGGCCCAGCCTACCTCGATCTCGCTGAACACCTTCGGTACCGGCAAGATCTCCGACGACAAGATCGTCCAGCTGGTGCGCGAGTGCTTCGACCTGCGCCCATACGCCATCACCACCATGCTCGACCTGCTGCACCCGATGTACCAGGAAACCGCTGCCTACGGTCACTTCGGCCGTACCCCGCAGCAGAAGACCGTCGGTGACGACACCTTCACCACCTTCACCTGGGAGCGTACCGACCGCGCCGACGCCCTGCGCGCCGCTGCCGGCCTGTAATCCTCCTACGGCGGTACAGGAAGGCCCCTGCCGAGTGATCGGCAGGGGCCTTTTTCATGAAATATTGGCTGACAACCCGGCGCGCCAAGGGTGCCCAGCCGTGCCTAGGCTGAGCATTCCCTTTCGCCACGCAAGGAAGCCGGCCATGTCGTCCAGGTTGTTGCTCGTTCTGCTGTGCGCCTACCTCGCCCCGGCCAATGCCGAGGCCTGTCCCGACTGGGACACAGCGCGCGCCCGTGCTGAAGTCACCCACCTGCGCCAGACCCTGGCCCGCTGGGACGACCACTATCACCGCCAGGGCATTGCCCTTGTGGCGGACGAACTCTATGACCAGAGCCGCCAGCGACTACTGAGTCTGCAAAGCTGTTTCAACCTGCCTGGCAGTGACAGCCCGCTGGCCAGCGCACGCGGCCCCGTGCCCCACCCAATCCCTCACACCGGCGTCGACAAGCTGGCCGACGAGCAGGCGGTGCGCAGCTGGCTACAAGGCAAGAAAGATGTGTGGATGCAGCCCAAGGTCGATGGCGTGGCGGTGTCGCTGATCTTTCGCCAGGGCCGGTTGAGCCAGCTGCTCAGCCGCGGCGATGGCACCCAAGGGCATGACTGGAGCCGGCATATCCCTCGTTTGAGCGGCATCCTCCAGGAACTGCCACAGCCGCTGGACACGGTTTTCCAGGGCGAGCTGTACTGGCGCCTGGAAGGCCATGTGCAGGCCGAGGCCGGCAGCGCCAACGCGCGCGGCATCGTTGCCGGGCTGCTGGCGCGCAAGCAGCTGAGCGATGAGCAGGGCGCCGGTATCGGCCTGTTCGTCTGGGACTGGCCAACCGGCCCGGACACCCAGGCCGAACGCCTGGCGCAGCTCGACACGTTGGGGTTTGCCGACAGCCTGCGCCACAGCGTGGCGATCAGCACCTTTGAACAGGCCGCAAACTTGCGCCAACACTGGTATCGCGCTGCCCTGCCCTTCGCCACCGATGGCGTGATCCTACGCCAGGACAGCCGGCCACCGGCCGAGCGCTGGCAGGCCCGCACGCCCTACTGGATCGCCGCCTGGAAGTACCCGTTCAAGCAAGCGCTGGCGCAGGTCCGCGACGTGCATTTTCGCATCGGCCGCACCGGGCGCATCACCCCGCTGCTGCAACTCGAGCCGCTGCGCCTGGATGACCGGCAAATCAGCCAGCTCAGCCTGGGCTCGCTGGCGCGCTGGCAGCAACTGGACATTCGCCCGGGCGACCAGGTGGCGGTGAGCCTGGCGGGGCTGACCATTCCACGCCTGGAGCGCGTGGTGCACCGCAGCCCACAGCGCACACCGGTCATCGCGCCAGACCCGGCCGATCACCACCCACTGAGCTGCTGGCAGGCCAGCGAGCGTTGCCAGCAGCAGTTTCTCGCCCGGCTGACCTGGCTCGGCGGCAAGCAGGGGCTGAACATCCCGGGGACGGGGCCCGGCACCTGGCAGCGCCTGATCGACAGCGGGCGACTCACGACCCTGGCCGACTGGCTGGACCTCGACCGCGACACCCTGGCGACCCTGCCCGGTTTTGCCCAGACCCGCGCCGATCACTTGCAACAGGCCTTCGCCCAAGCCCGCCAACAACCGTTCGAACGCTGGCTACGCGCCCTCGGCGTACCGGCCCCAGCCACCCTGCAGCTTGGGCCCGACTGGTCAACCCTGGCCTCCAGAAACATTGAGCAATGGCTTGCCGAGCCCGGCATCGGCCCCGCTCGGGGCGCGCAATTGCTTGGCTTTTTCAACCATGAGCAGGTACAGGCCCTGGCCTTGCAGCTGCGACAACATGCGATCGAGGGTTTCTAAATTTCGCGGATCAGGGCAGCATTCCGCTTTCTGCTGCCCTGCCCCGAATGGAGCCCTTGATGAAACTGCTTTCGTCCCTCGCCCTGTCCACCCTGCTGGGTGTCGTCGCCAGCCCGCTGATGGCTGCCGAAGAGCAGCCGGCGCTGACTGGATGCGCGGCCAAGCGTCAGGCCATCAGCGAACAAATCGAACAAGCCCGCGCCCATGGCAACAGCGACCAGCTGGCCGGGCTGGAAACGGCCCTGGGTGAAGTGACCGAACACTGCACCGATGCCGGCCTGCGCAAGGAGCGCGAGCAGAAGGTGCTCGACGCCCGTCATGAGGTGAACCAGCGCACCAAGGACCTGGACAAAGCCATGAAGAAAGGCGACGCGGAGAAGATCAACAAGCGCAAGGACAAGCTGGCCGAGGCGAAGAAGGAACTGCAGGAAGCGGTGGACGAGCTGGAGCGCTAGCCGCCCCGCCACATGCAGGCGCGAAGCGATGTGGGAGCGGGCTTGCCCCGCGATGATGCCATCGCGGGGCAAGCCCGCTCCCACGAGGCCCCATCCTCATCTCAATGATTACGAAACTCGGTATGACAGGCCTTGCAAGCCGCCTCGACCTTGTCCATCGGCGCTTTGAGCCGCGCAGCATCCAACGGCTGGCTGCGCGTGACGTCCACCAGCTCGCCGGTGACCCCTTCCAGTTGTCGGGCAAGGTCGTGAAAACGCGCCTGACGCTCCCAGACATCCGCCCGGGCACTGCTGTCGCCCTCGTCGCGCACCTGCGGGAAGTGCTGCCAGGGCTGGTGGGCAAGGCCATCGAGCTTCACCGCACCATCGGCGAACTTCGCCCCGTCGAACGACAACCGGCCACGCAGCATGCCGCCCAGGTCTTCGCTGGTCTTGAGCATCGACTTGAAGATCGCCTTGCGCTGGCCCAGCGGCGAGTTGGGGTCGACCTGGTTACAGGCGGTCAGGGCCAGGGCAGCCAGCAGTACTACGGACAATCGCTTGAACATCATGGTCTCTTCGGCCGGGAACAACGGGGCGCCAGTATCGCCGCCCATCGGCCAAAGACCAATAGCCACACAGAAAACAAGGGCGAATATTCATGTTCGCCCCGCACAGGATCACGCTCATGACATCTGCATTGCGCCACCTTGCCTGGGCGCTTCCGGCCCTGGCCCTGCTGGCCGGCTGCAACGGCGGCGAAAACGCCAAGCCCGAACCCCACGCCATCGCCACCTACGCGCCGGCCACCTGGAAAGACCTGCCTGCGGTCAGCGACGACGACCTGCTGGCCGGCTTCAACGCCTGGCGCGGTGGCTGCGAGAAACTCAAGCGCGATCCGGTGTGGGCCGCTACCTGTGAAGCAGCCGGCACGGCGACGGCAAGTGCCGAGCAGGTGCGCACCTTCCTCGAACAGAACCTGCAGGTGTATGGCCTGCGCTCTGCCGAAAACAACGCCAACGGCCTGATCACCGGCTACTACGAGCCCGTCTACCCGGGCAGCCTCAAGCGCACCGAAGCGGCCCAGGTGCCGGTGTATGGCGTGCCTGAGGACATGATCGTGGTGGACCTGGCCAGCGTGTACCCCGAGCTCAAGGGCAAACGCCTGCGCGGGCGCCTCGATGGCCGCGTGCTCAAGCCCTACGACACCGCCGAGACCATCAACCGCGACGGTGCCAAGGCGCCGGTACTGGCCTGGTTGACCGACCCGATGGACTTGCAGTTCCTGCAGATCCAGGGCTCCGGCCGGGTGCAACTGGACGACGGGCGCCAGCTGCGCCTGGGCTATGCCGACCAGAACGGCCACCCGTACCGGCCGATCGGCCGCTGGCTGGTGGAGCAGGGTCAGCTGAAAAAAGAAGAAGTGACCATGGGCAGCATCCACAGCTGGGCCCAGGCCAACCCGCAACGGGTTCCGGAGCTGCTGGCGAGCAACCCCAGCTACGTGTTCTTCAGTACCCGCCCGGACAGCAACGAAGGCCCGCGCGGCTCGCTCAACGTGCCCCTGACCGCCGGCTACAGCGTGGCCATCGACCGCAAGGTGATCCCGCTGGGCAGCCTGTTGTGGTTATCCACTACCCGCCCTGACGGCAGCCCGGTGGTACGCCCGGTAGGCGCACAGGACACCGGCGGCGCCATCACCGGCGAAGTGCGTGCGGACCTGTTCTGGGGCACCGGGCCGCAAGCCGGCGAGTTGGCGGGCAACATGAAGCAGCAGGGGCAGATCTGGATGTTGTGGCCCAAGGGTGTAGCGCTGCCCGAGGTGCCGAAGGTGCCTTGAGGGCCACATCGCGGGGCAAGCCCGCTCCCACAAGGATTGTCGATCATTGTGGGAGCGGGCTTGCCCCGCGATTTCAGACCGAGACGACAAAGAACGCCACGATCAACGCCAGCCCGGCGAACCACACGATCGAGCGCAGCGCCGCCCAATCGGCCAGGTAGCAGATGATGTAGAGCAAGCGGCTGGTGATGTACATCACCCCCAGCACATCCTGGGTCACCTGCTCGGCGTTGCCGACGATATCCGCCACCAGCACTGCCGCGGCGAAGGCCGGGAATGCCTCATAGCCGTTCTGCTGGGCGGCATGGGCCCGGCGCGGCAAGCCGGACAGCGTGTCGAGGAAGGCGCGCGGATCATGGTTGTCACGCAAGCCGAAGCGCCCGCTGCTCACTTTCGCGATCAACGCGCAAAGCGGCGGCAGGACCAGGGCGATCAGGATGCACCACAGGGCTACGGTCATGGACAGGACTCCTTGTTCAAAAATGATCGGTCAGAGCTTCATCACCAGCATGCCCGCCAGCACCAGCCCGCAAGCTAGGAGTCTCGGCCCGCCAAAAGGTTCTTTGAGGTAGCGCATGCCCAGCAGCACCACCAGGATCACGCTGAGCTCGCGCAACGCCGCCGCCTCGGCCACCGACCCCAGGTGCATGGCCCACAGCACCAGGGCATAGCTCAACAGCACGCACACTCCCACCGCCAGGCCCAGGCGCCACTGAGTGCGCCAGAACAGCGCGAACGGCGCACGCCGTGCAACGCCGGCCAGCAACGGAAAAGGCCAGGCACTGAGCAGGGTCAGCCACACCAGGTAATCCAACGGTTTGCCCCACAGTTGCACGGCACGGCCATCGAACCAGGTGTAGCAACCGATGCACAGGCCGATCAGCGCCACCACCGGCAGCATCGACCAGGGCAACCGGTCACCGCCGCCACCCTGCCACAGCAGGCAGGCCATACCGCAGGGGATCAGCAGGATGCCGATGATCTGCTGCTGGCTCAGCGATTCACCGGCGAACGCCAGGGTCAGCCCCAGCACCACCAGCGGCGACAGCCCGCGCATCAGAGGGTAGACCAGGCCCAGGTCACCGACCCGATAGGCCTTGATCAGCAGCACGCGATACAGCTGCTCGGCCAGCGCCGAAGCCAGCAACCAAGGCCAGATTTCGCCCGGCGGGAAGTCGACGAAGGCCACGGCCAGCACCGCGAACACCAGTGCCACCAGGTCCATGCTGGCGATCACCAGCAGGCGCTCGCCGCTGAATTTGATGAGGGTGTTCCAGGTGGCGTGCAGCAGGGCTGCGATCAGAACGAGGGAGGTTGCCAGCACGCCTTTGCGTCCTTGTCTTGGTTTTGTGGCGATCACTATATAGCGACAAGCCTGCACTGGCCTCATCGCCGGCAAGCCGGCTCCCACAGGGTGGACTGCCCCCAAAAAGTTGGACAGATTAGCTGGCGGCCTGGGCCCTGTACTCGACAGGGCTCAGGCCGTTCAGTT
>NZ_VZZR01000077.1:0-30893 GCF_009650555.1 Pseudomonas sp. EMN2 | reverse complement strand
TGCCCCGCGATGGTCGTTACTCAGCCCTCAAAGCAGACGTGCCCATCGACCAAGGTATAACGCACCGCGCCCGGCAGGCAGTGGCCGATGAACGGGCAGTTCTCGCCGCGGGACAACCAGCGTTCACCCGCAACGGTCGAGGCTTTCGGATCGAACAGCACCAGGTCCGCTGCGCCGCCCACCTTCAACTCGCCGGCCGGCAGGCGCATGGCCGCCGCCGGGCCGCTGCTCAGGCGTGCCATCAGCGTCGGCAGGTCGAGCAGGCCGTCCTCGACCAGGGTCATGGCCAGCGGCAGCAACAGCTCGACGCTGCTGATACCCGGCTCGGTGGCACCGAACGGTGCCAGCTTGGCATCGCGCTCGTGGGGCTGGTGATGGCTGGAGATCGCCTGGATCACGCCCGACTTCACCGCCTCACGCAGGCCGTCACGGTCGGCGGCGCTGCGCAGCGGCGGCTGCACGTGGTACAGGCTTGAGAAGTCGCGCAGCGCTTCGTCGGTGAGGATCAGCTGGTACAGCGCCACGTCGGCGGTGACCGGCAGCCCCAGTTGCTGGGCCTGGGCGATCAGCCGGGCGCCACGGGCGCTGGTGATCTGGCTGAAGTGCGCGCGCACGCCGCTCTGCTCGACCAGCAGCAGGTTGCGGGCCAGGGCCACGGTTTCGGCGCTCTCGGGGATGCCGGGCAGGCCGAGGAAACTGGCCATCGGCCCTTCGTGGGCCAGGCCGCCCTGGGACAGGTCGCGGTCCTGGGAGTGGAACACCACGGTCAGGTCGAAGGTCGCCGCGTATTCCAGCGCTCGGGCCAGGGTGCGGTTGTTGGGGATCTCTTTCAGGCCGTTGCCGAAGGCCACGCAGCCGGTGTCGCGCAGGGCCACCAGCTCGGCCAGTTGCTCGCCTTCCAGGCCT
Source organism: Pseudomonas sp. EMN2 (assembly GCF_009650555.1). Taxonomy (NCBI): domain Bacteria; kingdom Pseudomonadati; phylum Pseudomonadota; class Gammaproteobacteria; order Pseudomonadales; family Pseudomonadaceae; genus Pseudomonas; species Pseudomonas sp. EMN2. The sequence continues at coordinate 29,987 of NZ_VZZR01000077.1, read as the reverse complement.
TTGGTCAGGGCGCCGATCGGGTACACCTTGCTGTTGGCCGCTTCGCGGGCGCGGTCGAGGATCAGTTCGGCCACCGCCGAGGTGTCCAGCACCGGCTTGGTCTGCGGCGGGCAGCACAGGCTGGTGACGCCGCCGGCGACCGCCGCGCGGGTTTCACTGGCGATGCTGCCCTTGCGGCTGTAGCCCGGCTCGCGCAGCGAGACACCGAGGTCGACCAGCCCAGGCGCTGCGACCAGGCCGTCGGCCTGGATCGTGCGGCTGGCGCTGAAGCCCGCCGGGGCTGCGCCGATGGCGGCAATGCGACCGCCTTCGAGGTGCAGGTCGGTGATGGTGTCCAGGCCGCTGGCAGGGTCGATTACCCGAGCGCCGATAATGCTGAGGGTCACTGGGCGTTCTCCTGCTCGATTTGACGTTGCGCGTTCTGCCCGCTCATGGCCATGGACAGCACGGCCATGCGCACGGCGATGCCGTAGGTGACCTGGTTGAGGATCACCGAGTGCTTGCCGTCGGCCACCGCCGACTCGATCTCCACGCCCCGGTTGATCGGGCCGGGGTGCATGACGATGGCGTCGGGCTTGGCGCCGGCCAGGCGTGCGGTGGTCAGGCCGAACAGGCGGTAGAACTCGCCCTCGCTGGGCAGCAGGCCGCCGGCCATGCGCTCACGCTGCAGGCGCAGCATGATCACCACGTCGACGTCTTTAAGGCCTTCGGCCATGTCGGTGTAGACCTTCACCCCATACTGCTCGATGCCGATCGGGATCAGGGTTTTCGGGCCGATCACGCGGATGTCCGGGCAGCCCAGGGCCTTGAGCGCGAGCATGTCCGAGCGGGCTACGCGCGAGTGCAGGATGTCGCCGACGATGGCCACCGACAGGTTCTCGAAACTGCCCTTGTGCCGACGGATTGTCAGCATGTCGAGCATGCCCTGGGTGGGGTGCGCGTGGCGGCCGTCACCGCCGTTGATCACCGCCACGTCCGGGCACACATGCTCGGCGATGAAGTGGGCGGCGCCGGAGTCGGAGTGGCGCACGACGAACATGTCGGCGGCCATGGCTTCGAGGTTGCGCAGGGTGTCGAACAGGGTCTCGCCCTTGCTGGTCGAGGAGGTCGACACGTTCAGGCTGATCACGTCGGCCGACAGGCGCTGGGCGGCCAGTTCGAAGGTGGTGCGGGTACGGGTGGAGTTCTCGAAGAACACGTTGCACACGGTCTTGCCGCGCAGCAACGGGACTTTCTTCACGGCCCGGGCGCCGACTTCGAGGAACGAATCGGCGGTGTCGAGGATCTCGGTGAGCAGTTCGCGGGGCAAACCGTCGAGCGAGAGGAAGTGGCGCAGCTGGCCCTGGTCATTGAGCTGCAGCGGGCGCTTGGCGTCGAATGGCGTCATCGCGGGGGACTCTTAAAGGGCGGAAGCGGAAGCGAGGTCCTGGCGCTCGAGGGCGAGCGGTGCGGGTCCGGTCAATTTTACCCGTTCATGGGCGGCCAGCGACAGGGTGGCGCCGAGCACATTGGGGCGGATCGGCAGTTCGCCGGCATCCAGGTCCAGCAGGCACACCAGCGTCACGCTGGCCGGGCGGCCATAGTCGAACAGTTCGTTGAGGGCGGCGCGGATGGTACGGCCGCTCATCAGCACGTCGTCCACCAGCACCAGGTGCTGGCCTTCGATCTCGAACGGCAGCTCCGAAGGGCGCACTTGCGGGTGCAGGCCGTTCTGGCTGAAGTCGTCGCGGTAGAACGACACATCCAGGGTGCCCAGCGGGCTTTCGTCGGCCAGCTCTTGCTGCAGGGCCTGGGCCACCCATACGCCGCCGGTGCGGATGCCGATGAAGCGTGGTTCGGTAATTTCACGGCGGGCCAGGTGGGCGCGAAGGTCGACGGCCATCTGCCGGATCAGGTCGGCGGGATTGGGTAGGCTCATTGCGTGCTCCTCGGAAGGCGGGCGCCGGGTAGCTCCGGCGGCAAAGCGGAATTAAACGTTGGCCTCCAGCCAGCCTTGCAGCAGCAGGGCGGCGGCGATGGCGTCGACCGGGTTGTCGCGGTAACTGCCTTGGCGGCCGCCTCGGGCCATCTGCTCGCCCTTGGCTTCGAAGGTGGTCAGGCGTTCGTCGTGGGTGTGCACCGGCAGGTTGAAACGGCCGTTGAGGCGCCGGGCGAATTTCTCGGCGCGCTCGCTCATTTCGCTGGGCGTGCCGTCCATGTTCAGCGGCAGGCCGACGACGATGGCGTCGGGTTTCCATTCCTTGATCAGCTTTTCGACCTGGTTCCAGTCCGGCACGCCGTTCTGTGCCTTGAGTACGCAGAGCTCGCGGGCCTGACCGGTGATCACCTGGCCGACCGCCACGCCGATCTGTTTGCTGCCGTAGTCGAAGCCCAGCAGCAGGCGCAGTTCGGCCATCAGGCGTGCCCTGCCTGGCTGGTGAGCAGGCTCAGGTTGATGCCCAGGCTCTTGGCGGCGGCGCCGAGGCGTTGTTCGCTGTCCATGCCGAAGAGGATCGCGGGGTCGAACGGGCAGTTGAGCCAGGCGTTGTCGGCCAGTTCGGCCTCCAGTTGGCCGGCTTCCCAACCGGCATAGCCGAGGGTGATCAGGCTCTTTTTCGGGCCCACGCCGGCGGCGATGGCCAGCAGCACATCCTGGGAGGTGGTCAGCGACAGGCCTTCCAGGGCCACGGTGGCCTGGAAGCTGCACTCGTTGCTGTGCAGCACGAAACCACGGTCGGTCTGCACCGGGCCGCCCAGGTAGATGGGCACCTGCAGCGTGCTGGTCGGGGGCGTTTCGTCGGGGCGCAGTTGCTCGAGGATATCGGCCAGGTTCAGCTCTTGCGGGCGGTTGATCACCAGCCCCATGGCGCCGTTCTCGTTGTGTTCGACGATGTACGTCAGCGTTTGCGCGAAGTTCGGATCGGCCATGTGCGGCATGGCGATCAGGAACTGGTGCTTGAGGTAGCTGGGGGCGAAGGTTTTCATGAGCGCTAGTGTGGCGCCAGGTGGCGGGGCTGGCAAGGTGCGCTTGAGCCTCACTCGGCCCCTGTGGGAGCGGGTTTACCCGCGAAGCAGGCAGCGCGGTGTATGGCACCGGCTTCGCCGGTGTTCGCGGGTAAACCCGCTCCCACAGGGACTTTGCAGGCTTGAAGTCAGTTGCTCGACAGCTTGTCCCCGCGGGCAAAGCGCCAGGTGCGGATGATCTCCAACCGATCGAACTCCGCCATGTCCCCGGTAAACGGCGCGAACGGCGCGGCCAGGCGCACGATGCGCTGGGCCGCCTGGTCCAGCACTGGCTGGCCGGACGATTCCAGCACCAGCACTTCATACAGCGAGCCATCGCGGTTGATCGACACCATCAAGCGCAGGCTGCCGTACAGCTGCTGGCGTCGGGCTTCGTCGGGGTAGTTGAGGTTACCGATGCGCTCGACCTTCTTGCGCCACTCTTCCTTGTACCAGGCGCCCTTGTCGCGCATGGTCGAGGCCGCATTCAGGCGATGGATACGCGGGCGTTTGGCATACAGCTGCTGTTCGTTGGACAGCTCGGCCTCAAGGCTGGCGATCTGGCTGGACAGCTGCGAGCTGTCGAAGTCCGGCGCCTTCGCCTGGGCCTTGGGCTGTGGCTTGCTTTCCTTCGGCTTGGGCTCGACTTTCTGCGGTTTCGGTGCCTGGGTGGTCACCGCGGACTTCGACGGCGCGGGTGGCGACTCTACTCTCGCGGCCGGCGGCGGGGTGATCTTGTTGATCTTGCTGTCCTGGAACGGCGCCACTTCGGTGGTCTTGGGGACCGCTTTCTTGTCCAGGGTGCCGCTGCCCTGCTGGTTTTCCTGGGCCTGGAAGTCGGCCTTCTCGGGCGCCTTCTCGCTCTTGAAGGTGGCCAGGGTGATGTCCATGGTGTGGCGGATTTCAGCGGGTTTGATCACCGTGAAACCGACCCCCAGGATCAACGCCAGGTGCACCAGCGCGGCCAGGAACAGGGTAAAGCCGAGCCGGTCCACCGGGCGAACGCGGGGTGGCAGCAAGTCGGCAGGGATGTCGGCGGGGAGCGTCATCGGGTATCCAGCAACCGCAAAGCGGGGCATCAGCTCAGTCGAAAAGGACCGGCATCATACCCCACTGTGCGGTGTTGCCACCTGTCCTCGGTCAGCGCGCTTGCAGCTTGCGATCAATGGCATCCATCAGCTTGCCGCCGATATTGGTGTTGAAGGCGGCGTCGATTTCGCGGATGCAGGTCGGGCTGGTGACGTTGATCTCGGTGAGGTGCTCACCGATCACGTCCAGGCCGACGAACAGCAGGCCCTTCTCGCGCAGGGTGGGGCCAACCTGTGCGGCGATCCAGCGATCGCGGTCGCTCAGCGGGCGGGCTTCGCCGCGGCCGCCGGCGGCCAGGTTGCCGCGGGTCTCGCCGCTGGCCGGGATGCGCGCCAGGCAGTAGTCCACCGGCTCGCCGTCGATCATCAGGATGCGCTTGTCGCCGTCCTTGATCGCCGGCAGGTAGGCCTGGGCCATGATCTGCTGGGCGCCCAGGGCGGTCAGGGTTTCGAGGATCACCGACAGGTTGGGGTCGCCGACCCGGTGGCGGAAGATCGAGGTACCGCCCATGCCGTCCAGCGGCTTGAGGATCACGTCGCCGTGCTTGGCGGCGAACTCACGGATGATGTCCGGGCGGCGGCTGACCAGGGTCGGCGGCGTGCACTGCGGGAACAGCGTGGCGAACAGCTTCTCGTTGCAGTCGCGCAGGCTCTGCGGGCGGTTGACCACCAGCACGCCGTCGGCCTCGGCCTGCTCCAGCAGGTAGGTGCTGTAGACGAACTCCATGTCGAACGGCGGGTCCTTGCGCATCAGGATCACGTCCAGCTCGCTCAGCAGGCTGTCCTGCTCTTCGCCCAGCTCGAACCAGCGCGCCGGGTCGGCGAACACCTTCAGTGGGCGCATCCGCGCGCGGGCCTTGCCTTCGCCCTGGTACAGGTCGCGCTGTTCCATGTAGAACAGGCTCCAGCCACGTTCCTGGGCGGCCAGCAGCATGGCCAGCGAGCTGTCCTTTTTATAGGAGATGGACGCGATAGGGTCCATGACAATCCCGAGGCGAACGCTCATGGGGTAATTCCTCTTGGCGGCGGGTGGCCGCGATGGCACGAAAAAGTGGCTCAGGGTGGCGCCGGGCGCGCGCCCGGTCAAGGGGGCGGGCAGATGGAATGGCCCTGCGGAGTGTGCTAAAAAGGCCTGGCACGTGGCCTGCACGGCCCTTCGGCGAATTCGCGACCAGGCAGAAGCGCAACTATGGAACAACCCCTGAAGGTGATGGTGATCGACGATTCGCGCACGATCCGCCGCACTGCCCAGATGTTGCTCGGCGAGGCGGGCTGCGAGGTGATCACCGCCAGCGATGGCTTCGATGCCCTGGCGAAAATCATCGACCACAAGCCACGCATCATTTTCGTCGACGTGCTGATGCCGCGCCTGGACGGCTACCAGACCTGCGCAGTGATCAAGCACAACAGCGAATTCAAGGACACTCCGGTCATCCTGCTCTCTTCCCGCGACGGCCTGTTCGACAAGGCCCGCGGCCGGGTGGTGGGTTCCGACCAGTTCCTGACCAAACCTTTCAGCAAGGAAGAACTGCTCGACGCAATCCGCGCCCATGTGCCCGGTTTCGCCGCGCAGGACCCAATCGCACCTTGACACCGCCCCAGCCAAAGGCGGCGTCTCACGTTCCTCATGGGGAAACAGCATGGCCCGAGTTCTGATTGTCGACGATTCGCCGACCGAGATGTACCGCTTGACCGAGTGGCTGGAAAAACACGGCCACCAGGTGCTCAAGGCCAACAACGGTGCCGACGGCGTGGCCCTGGCCCGCCAGGAGAAGCCCGATGCGGTGCTGATGGACATCGTCATGCCCGGCATGAACGGCTTCCAGGCCACCCGCCAGTTGAGCAAGGACCCGGAGACCAGCGCCATCCCGGTGATCGTGGTCACCACCAAGGACCAGGAAACCGATCGTATCTGGGCCACGCGCCAGGGTGCCCGCGACTTCCTGACCAAGCCCGTGGAAGAAGACGCGTTGATCGCCAAGCTGGTCGAGGTGCTCGGCGCTTGACCACTCGCCCTCAGGGCGCGGCACTGACCGCCTTCGAGCTGCTGCTGGACATCGACCGGCGGTGCCGCCTGCTGGTGGCCGACCAGCCGCTCCAGGACACCCGCCTGCAGCAGTGGAGCGGCATCGGCTTTCGCATTGCCGGGCAATGGTTCGTCGCGCCCATGGGCGAAATTGCCGAAGTGTTGCGTGAGCCGCGCAACAGCCGGGTGCCGGGGGTACAGCCCTGGGTCTGCGGGGTGGCCAACCTGCGCGGGCGGCTGTTGCCGGTGATGGACCTGAGCGCGTTCTTCGGCCTTGGCCCGGCGGCGGCGGGCAAGCAGCGTCGGGTGCTGGTGCTGGACCACGAAGAGCTGTTCGCCGGGCTGCTGGTGGACGAGGTGGTGGGCCTGCAGCACTTTGCCCTGAGCAGCCTCGAACTGTCGCCGCCGCAGCCTTTGATCCGCGCCGCCGCACCCTTCGTGCAGGGGCATTTCCCCCGTGAGCGCAACTGGGCGATCTTCAGCCCGTTCGCCCTGGCCCAGGCACCGGGCTTTCTCGATGTGGCGTTGTAGAGGACTTTCGACGTGAACAAGCCTGGCCCCTCCGTTTCCCCTGCAGCCGTGGCCCAACGCCCGCGCAGCAGCGCGCAGATCACCGTGCTGTTCGTGGTGCTGATCCTGTCGATCGTGCTGCTGTTCGCCAACTTCGCCTACCTCAACACCCAGGCCAACCACGACAAGCAGTACATCGGCCACGCCGGCGAGCTGCGCGTGCTGTCCCAGCGTATCGCCAAGAACGCCACCGAGGCGGCAGCCGGCAAGGCCCTTGCCTTCCGCCTGCTCAGCGATGCGCGCAACGATTTCGAGCGGCGCTGGAGCTACCTGCGCGAGGGCGACAAGGCCACCGGCCTGCCCGCCGCACCGGCCACGGTGCGCGACGAAATGGACGCGGTGCGCCAGGACTGGGAAAACCTGCGCAAGAACACCGACACCATCCTGGCCAGCGAACAGACCGTGCTGTCGCTGCACCAGGTGGCGGCCACCCTGGCCGAGACCGTGCCGCAGTTGCAGGTCGAGTACGAAAAGGTGGTGGAGATCCTGCTGCAAAGCGGCGCCCCGGCCAGCCAGGTGGCGGTGGCCCAGCGCCAGCTGCTACTGGCCGAGCGCATTCTGGGCTCGGTCAACACCGTGCTGGCCGGCGACGACAGCTCGGTGCAGGCCGCCGACACCTTCGGCCGTGACGCCAGCCGTTTCGGCCAGGTGCTCGAAGGCATGCTCGCCGGCAACCCGGCGATCCAGGTGACCCGGGTCGAAGACGCCGATGCCCGCGCGCGCCTGGCTGAAATTGCCGAGCTGTTCCAGTTCGTTGCCGGCTCGGTGGACGAAATTCTCGAAACCTCGCCCGAGCTGTTCCGTGTGCGCGAAGCCGCCGGCAACATCTTCAGCCTCTCGCAAACCCTGCTCGACGAGGCCTCGCACCTGGCCAACGGCTTCGAGAACCTGGCCAGCGGGCGCACCCTCGACACCGTCGGCGGCTACGTGCTGGGCCTGCTGGCGCTGGCCTCGATCATCCTCATCGGCCTGGTGATGGTGCGCGCCACCCACCGCCAGCTGCGCGAAACCGCCGAGAAGAACGAACGTAACCAGCAGGCGATCATGCGCCTGCTCGACGAAATCGAAGAGCTGGCCGACGGCGACCTCACCGTCACGGTGGCGGTCACCGAAGACTTCACCGGCGCCATCGCCGACTCGATCAACTACTCGGTCGACCAGCTGCGCGACCTGGTCGCCACCATCAACCACAGCGCCGAGCAGGTCGCCGCCGCCGTGCAGGACACTCAGAACACCGCGCGCCAGCTGGCCAAGGCCTCCGAGCACCAGGCCGCGCAGATCAGCGAGGCCTCCGAGGCGGTGGGCGACATGGTCGAGTCGATCGACCGCGTGTCGGCCCACGCCTACGAGTCGGCCAAGGTGGCCGAGCGTTCGGTCGCCATCGCCAACAAGGGCAACGAGGTGGTGCACAACACCATCAATGGCATGGACAACATCCGTGAGCAGATCCAGGACACCGCCAAGCGGATCAAGCGCCTGGGGGAGTCGTCCCAGGAAATCGGCGACATCGTCAGCCTGATCGACGACATTGCCGACCAGACCAACATCCTCGCCCTCAACGCGGCGATCCAGGCCTCGCTGGCCGGCGAGGCCGGGCGCGGCTTTGCCGTGGTCGCCGACGAAGTGCAACGCCTGGCCGAACGTTCGTCGTCGGCCACCCGGCAGATCGAGGCATTGGTGCGCACCATCCAGGCCGACACCAACGAGGCGGTGATTTCCATGGAGCAGACCACCGCCGAAGTGGTACGCGGCGCGCGCCTGGCGCAGGACGCCGGGGTGGCGCTGGCCGAGATCGAAGGGGTGTCGCAGACCCTGGCCGAACTTATCCACAGCATCTCCGACGCCGCCCAACTGCAAACCTCGTCCGCCGGGCAGATCTCCCACACCATGGCGGTGATCCAGCAGATCACCGCGCAGACCTCCGCCGGTTCCGGCGCCACCGCCGACAGCATCCGCCACCTGGCGCGCATGGCCAGTGAAATGCGCCGCTCGGTGTCGGGCTTCACCCTGCCGGCTGCGGCCGAGCGCCGCTGATGGAGGCGCCCATGACCTCGGTGGCGGTGAACAGCGAACGGCACGACACGGTCGCCCTGGCCTGGACCAAGGCGCCCATCCTCGATTGCCTGGGCCAGGCACGCCAGGCCCTGGAGCATTTCACCGGGGCGCCGGACGACCTGTCGAACCTGACCTTCTTCGTCGACAACCTGCATCAGGTGCACGGTTGCCTGCGCCTGCTCGAACTGCCCGGCGCCACGCGCCTGGCCGAAGAGCTCGAACTGCTCGGCCGGGCCATGGCCGAGGGCCAGGTCAGCCCCCGTGGCGAGTGCCTGGGCGCGCTGTTCCGGGGCCTGGAGCAACTGCCGCCGTACCTCGACCGGCTGCGCGGCGCGCGCCACGACCTGCCGCTGGTGGTAATGCCGCTGCTCAACCAGCTGCGCGCCTGCCGGGGCGCCGAGCCGCTGGCCCAGGGCAGCCTGCTGGGTGAGCTCGGCCAGCGCCTGGCCGGTGCCGAAGACCTGGCCAACCTCGACCTGTCGCTGGGCAACTGGCGCGAGCACATGCAGGCCGGCGCCGGGCGCGATGCCCTGCGCTCGGTGGTGTCGGCCCTGTGCGACGACCTGATGCGCATCAAGGACCAGCTCGACCCCCTGGTCAGTGACGAGCGGCCGCCCCGCGCGCCGCTGCAAGCCTTGCTCGCACCGCTGCGCCACGTGGCCGATACCCTGGCTGTGCTGGGCTTCCAGCAGCCGCGGCGGGTGATTATCGATCAGGTGCTGGCGTTGCAGGCCCTGGTGGAGCAGGACGACAGCGTGAATGAAGCGGTGTTGATGGATGTGGCCGGGGCGTTGCTGTATGTGGAAGCGACGCTCAACGGCATGGTCGGCCCGCTGGAAGAAAGCCAGCCCGGCAGCTTGCCCGGCTCGGACTTGGCCGAGATCCGCCAGCTGGTGCTGCACGAGTCGCTCAACGTCTTGCAACAGGCCAAGGACCTGATTGGCGACTGCCTCGAGTCGGGCTGGTCGCGCCAACGCCTGCAAGCCCTGCCTGGGCTGTTGCAGCAGGTGCGCGGCGCGCTGGCGATGCTGATGCTACCGGCCGCCGCCGAGGTGTTCGCGGGCGCTGCCGGTTACGTGCAAGGCTGGCTGGTGCACCTGGAGGACGAGCCACTGCCCGAAGAGCTGGCGCACCTGGCCGACACGTTGTGCGCCGCCGAGGCGTACCTGCAGTGGCGGGTGGCCGACCCCTTGGCCGATGCGCAACCCTTCATCGAGATGGCCCGCGCCAGCCTGGCCGCGCTGGGTGTGCAGTGCCAGGCGCTGGAGCCGTCGGCCAGCAGCGGCCGGGCCGTGGATGGCATCGATGACGAGCTGCGCGATGTATTCCTCGAAGAGGCCGGCGAGTTGCTGCCGGAAATCGAACGTCACTGGCTGCGCTGGCGCGCTGACAACAGCCTGCGCGAAGCGTTGATCGAAGTGCGGCGCGCCTTGCATACCCTCAAGGGCAGTGGGCGCATGGTCCATGCCGAGGCCGTGGCGGAGCTGGCATGGGGCGCCGAGCACCTGCTCAACCGCGTGCTGGAGGGGCGTATCGCGCTCAGCGCCGAAGGGTTGGTCGCGCTGCAGCAGGTGTTCGTGCGCCTGCCCGACCTGCTGGCCGATTTCGCTGCCAGCCAGTTGCCGGCCAGCGCCGAGATCGAGCAGCTGGCCGCCCATCTGCATGCGCTGGCGCTCAACGACGCGGCGCCCGGCGCCAGCATCGACGGGCTCGACCCGCAGCTGCTGGAGATCTTCCGCAACGAGGCCCAGGGCCATCTGGCCGGGCTCGATGCCTTCCTGCACACGGCCAGCGCCGAAGGCACGCCGGTCAGCGACGGCCTGCAGCGTGCGCTGCACACGCTCAAGGGCAGTGCGGCCATGGCCGGGGTGATGCCGGTGGCCGAGCTTGCCACCGCGCTCGACCGCCTGGTGCGTGAGTACAAGGGCCACGAACAGCCCATGCTGCTGGTGGAAATCGAACTGCTGGAGGCGGCCCGGGCCTTGTTCCACCTGGGGTTGGCGCAACTGGGCAGCACGCCGTTGGCGCCGATCCCCGGCGCCGCGGGGCTGATCGAACAGGTCGGGCAGACCGTCGATGCACGTCTGGCGCAGCTGCACAGCGACCCCCATCAGGTGCGCCGCAGCCGCCGTGATCCGAATCTGATTGCCGCTTTCCTGACCGCAGGCATGGACACCTTGCTCGACGCCGAGGCGCAGTTGGCGCACTGGCAGCAACAGCCGGCGCTGCGCCAGGCGCTGGACCCCTTGCTGGATGCCATGACCAGCCTCAGCCATGCGGCCCACCAGGCCGAACTGTGGCAGGTGGATGAAATCTGCGAAGGGTTGCTTGATCTGTATGGCGCGGTGGAAGAGGGCAGCCTGGCGGCCACGCCGAGGTTCTTCGAAGTGGCCGGCCAGGCCCATGAAGTGCTGCTCGACATGCTCGACGAGATCGCGGCCGGCCAGGACCTGAACGCTCGCCCCGAGTGCCTGGCGGCCCTGCGCGGGTTGCTGGACGATGCGCTCGACCCGTCCGTGATGGGCGTGGTCGGCGCCGAAGGGGTGACGCCGCTGCCGGCGCCAGCCTTGGTCGAGCTGTTCCTGGAGGAAGCCGGGGACATCCTCGACAGCGCCAACCAGGCCCTGCAGCAGTGGCAAAGCGAGCCGGGCAACGTCACGGTGCTGACGTCGCTGCAGCATGACGCCCTGACCCTCAAGGGCGGGGCGCAGATGGCCGCGATCGGCGCGGTGGAGGTGCTCGCCCAGGAGCTGGCGCTGCTTTACGAAGGGCTGGTGGACCGTCGCCAGGGGGCCAGCCCGGTACTGTTCGACCTGCTGCGGCGCAGCCATGAGGCGCTGGCCGACATGCTGCACAGCTTGCATCAGGGCCAGGCGCCGGTCTCGGCAGTGACGCTGCTGGGCGAGCTGCGCGAGTTTCGCCAGACCGCGCAGCCGCCCGCCCCGGCCGAGGTGCCCGGCACGCTCGAAGAGCAGGCCCAGGCCGCAGGCGACAAGGAGCTGCTGGAAGTCTTCCTCGAAGAGAGCTCCGACATCGTCGAGAGCGCCGCCGATGCCCTGGGCCGCTGGCAGGCCGACCCGCGCAGCACGGTCGAGGTGGAGAACCTGCTGCGTGACCTGCACACCCTCAAGGGCGGTGCGCGGATGGTCGAAATCGCCGCCATTGGCGACCTGGCCCACGAACTGGAATTCCTCTACGAGTTGCTGGCCGCCGGCCGGCTGCCGCCGACGCCGGCCTTGTTCAGCCTGCTGCAGAACTGCCACGACCGCCTGGCGCACATGCTCGATGCCGTGCGCCTGGGCCAGCCGCTGCATGCCGCCACGGCGCTGATCGACTACATCCGCAACTTCTCCAGCGCCGCCCTGACCGACAGCGCCGCCGCCGCGCCGCAGGTCGAGGCCGCCCCCGCCGAACTGCCGGCCGCCGCGCCGGAGCGGGCCGGGGACATGATCAAGGTCGATGCCGAGCTGCTCGACGACCTGGGCAACCTGGCCGGCGAGCACACGGTGATCCGCGGGCGCATCGAGCAGCAGGTCAACGATGCGCAGTTCGCCCTCAACGAAATGGAAACCACGCTGGAGCGCATGCGCGATCAGCTGCTGCGCCTGGACATCGAAACCCAGGGGCGCATCTCTAGCCGCCAGCAGTTCGAGGGCGATGCCTACGACGATTTCGACCCGCTGGAAATGGACCGCCACTCCCAATTGCAGCAGCTGTCGCGGGCGCTGTTCGAATCGGCGTCGGACCTGCTCGACCTGAAAGAGACCCTGCTGCAGCGCTCCCAGGAAACCCACAGCCTTCTGCAGCAGCAGGCGCGGGTCAACAGCCAGTTGCAGGAAGGCCTGACCGCCACCCTGATGGTGCCGTTCGAACGCTTGGTGCCGCGCTTGCAGCGGGTGGTGCGGCAGGTGGCCAGCGAGCTGGGCAAGCAGGTCGAGCTGGTGGTCGGCAACGCCGAGGGCGAGCTCGACCGCAGTGTGCTGGAGCGCATGGTGGCGCCGCTGGAGCACATGCTGCGCAACGCTGTCGACCACGGCCTGGAAGGCCGCGAGGCGCGCCTGGCCGTCGGCAAGCCGGAACTGGGCACCATCCACCTCAACCTGCTGCATGAAGGCGCCGACATCGTCATCGAAATGAGCGATGACGGCGCCGGGGTGCCGCTGGAGGCGGTGCGCAACAAGGCCATCAAGCGCGGCCTGCTCGACCCCCAGGCACGCTTGAGCGACCACGAGATCCTGCAGTTCATTCTGCGCCCCGGCTTCTCCACGGCCGAAAAGATCACCCAGATTTCCGGGCGCGGCCTGGGCATGGACGTGGTCCATGAAGAGGTCAAGCAACTGGGCGGCTCGATGAGCATCGAGTCCAGCCCGGGCAAGGGCGCGCGTTTTCTCATCCGCCTGCCGTTCACCGTGTCGGTGAACCGGGCGCTGATGGTGCACCTGGGCGACGAGCAGTACGCCATCCCGCTCAATACCATCGAAGGGATAGTGCGGGTGCCGGCCGCTGAGCTCGAGGCCTGCTACCGCCTCGACCCGCCGCGCTACACCTACGCCGGCCACGACTATGCCCTGCGCTATCTCGGCGAGCTGGTGCAGGGCGGCGGCCAGCCCGCGCTGCTGGGCCAGAGCGTGCCGCTGCCGGTGCTGCTTACCCATTCCCAGGAGCAGTCGTTCGCCATTCAGGTCGACAGCCTGTCGCCCAGCCGCGAGATCGTGGTCAAGAGCCTCGGGCCACAGTTCGCGGCGGTGCCGGGGCTGTCGGGGGCGACGCTGCTGGGCGATGGCCGGGTGGTGTTGATTCTCGACCTGCTCGGTCAGTTGCGTGGCCAGCAACGGCGCCTGGCGCGCCTGCCGGGTGCCGGCGACGGCCAGCGCGCGCTGACCGGGCCTGCACCGCGCCGCGCATTGCTGGTGATGGTGGTGGATGATTCGGTGACCGTGCGCAAGGTCACCAGCCGCCTGCTGGAGCGCCACGGCATGAGCGTGCTGACCGCCAAGGACGGTGTCGATGCCATGGCGCTGCTCGAAGAGCACCGCCCGGATGTGCTGCTGCTGGATATCGAGATGCCGCGCATGGACGGCTTCGAAGTGGCCACGCGCATCCGCCGTGACGAGCGCCTCAAGCAGCTGCCGATCATCATGATTACCTCGCGCACCGGGCAGAAGCACCGTGAGCGGGCCATGGCCATCGGCGTCAACGAGTACCTTGGCAAGCCGTACCAGGAGTCGGTCCTGTTGCAGAGCATCGCCCACTGGAGCCAGCACCATGCTTGACCATATCGCCGGGCAGCGCAGCAGCCTGACCGGGCTGTTGCTGCCCCTGGGCGACCGTGCCCTGGTGCTGCCGAACGTGGCGGTGGCCGAACTGATCGGCCACCGCGCCATCGCCTGTGAGCCGGGCGAGCCCGGCTGGCACCTGGGTTGGGTCGACTGGCGCCAGCAGCGCTTGCCGCTGGTCGGCTTCGAGGCCGCCTGCGGTGGGCATACCCCGTGCGGTGAGCGGGCGCGGATCGTCGTGCTGAATGCCTTGGGCGATACCGGGCTGCGTTACCTGGCGCTGCTGCTGCAGGGGATTCCGCGTTCGTGCAAGCTCGACAGCCAACTCAATTACGTGGATGTGCCGCTGGCGGCGTTGGAGCTGGCGGCGGTGCAGGTGGGCGAGCAAGTGGCGCGGGTGCCGGACCTGGCGGCGCTGGAACGGATGGTGCGTGACGCGCAATTGCAACCTGGCCTTGGTTAGGATGTAGGCAGTCCCGGCCCTATCGCGGGGCAAGCCCGCTCCCACGCTCGAGAGCAAACCGTGGGAGCGGGCTTGCCCCGCGATGAGGCCGTCAGGAACCCTGCTGGCCCTCGGAGGTCTGTGCTTGCATGTATTACGGTGAACGTTTCAACGCCTGGACCCACCTGGTCGGCGCGGTACTGGCCTGCATCGGCGCGGTGTGGCTGATCGTCGTCGCGGGCCTGCAGGGCGATCCGTGGAAGATCGTCAGCTTCTCCATCTACGGCTTCACGCTGCTGTTGCTCTACAGCATCTCCACCCTCTATCACAGCACCCGCGGCCGGGCGAAGCAGGTCATGCGCAAGCTCGACCATCTGTCGATCTACCTGCTGATCGCCGGCAGCTACACGCCGTTCTGCCTGGTCAGCCTGCGCGGGCCCTGGGGCTGGAGCCTGTTCGGGGTGGTCTGGGGGTTGGCGCTGATCGGCATGCTGCAGGAGATCAAGCCGCGTTCGGAGGCGCGCATCCTTTCGATCGTCATCTACGCGGTGATGGGCTGGATCGTGCTGGTGGCGGTCAAGCCGTTGCTGTACAGCCTGGGCACCGCCGGCTTCACCTGGCTGGCGGCCGGCGGTGTGTTCTACACCGTCGGCATCCTGTTCTTCGCCTTCGACAGCCGGTTCCGCCACTGGCACGGCATCTGGCACCTGTTCGTCATCGCCGGCAGCCTGATGCACTTCGTCGCGGTGTTCTTCTACGTCAGTTAAAAGTCGCCCCACAGCTGTTGTGCGACCGACAGCGCTACAACAGGCGCGGTCTCGGTGCGCAGCACGCGCGGGCCGAGGCGGGCGGCGTGGTAGCCGGCGGCCTTGGCCTGCTCGACTTCGGCATCGCTCAGACCGCCTTCGGGGCCGATCAGGAAGGCCAGGCGTGCGGGCTTGGCGTGGCTGGTCAATGGTTCAGCTACCGGGTGCAGCACCAGCTTGAGATCGGCCTCGCAGGCCCTGAGCCACTCGGCCAAGGTGAGCGGCGGGTGGATCACCGGCAGGGTCGAGCGGCCGCACTGCTCGCAGGCGCTGATGGCCACCTGGCGCCAGTGGGCCAGGCGTTTGTCGGCGCGCTCGTCCTTCAGGCGTACTTCGCAGCGTTCGCTGACGATCGGGGTGATTTCGTTGGCGCCCAGTTCGGTGGCTTTCTGGATGGCCCAGTCCATGCGCTCGCCACGGGACAGGCCCTGGCCAAGGTGGATGTGCAGTGGCGATTCGGCCTGGCCGGGGAGGGCTTGGTCGAGGCTGACGCGCACGCTTTTCTTGCCGACCTCGAGCAGTTGGCCAAGGTATTCCTGGCCGCTGCCGTCGAACAACTGCACGGCGTCGCCGGCAGCCATGCGCAGCACGCGGCCGATGTAGTGGGCCTGGGCTTCGGGCAGGTCGTGCTCGCCGAGGGCCAGGGGGGCGTCGATGAAGAAGCGGGAGAGTCTCATGGTTCAGCTCGGGAAAAGGTTGTCATAGACCCTGTGGGAGCGGGTTTACCCGCGAATTCAGCGGCGCGGCCACCATCGTATTCGCGGGTAAACCCGCTCCCACAGGGTATGCGGCGATGCTGCAGGCTAGCCCGGATCGCGGAAGTCGGGGTGGAAGTTGGCCGGTACCGCCACGCTCACATGAGTGCGGGTAGCAATATCGATACCTTCGCTGGCCACTTCGGCGAGGAAGTCGATCTGCTCCGGGGTGATCACGTAAGGCGGCAGGAAGTACACCACGCTGCCCAGCGGGCGCAACAGCGCGCCACGGGTCAGGGCGTGCTCGAACACCTTCAGGCCGCGACGCTCCTGCCAGGGATAGGCGGCCTTGCTGGCCTTGTCCTGGACCATCTCGATGGCCAGGGCCATGCCGGTCTGGCGGATCTCGGCGACGTGGGCATGCTCGGCCAGGTGCGCGGTGGCACTGGCCATGCGTGCCGACAAAGCCTTGTTGGCCTCGATCACGTTGTCCTGCGCGAAGATGTCCAGGGTCGCCAGGGCCGCGGCACAGGCCAGCGGGTTGCCGGTGTAGCTGTGCGAGTGGAGGAACGCGCGCAGGGTCGGGTAGTCGTCGTAGAAGGCCTGGTAGACCTTGTCGGTGGTCAGGCAGGCGGCCAGCGGCAGGTAGCCGCCGGTCAGCGCTTTGGACAGGCACAGGAAATCCGGGCGGATGCCGGCCTGTTCGCAGGCGAACATCGTGCCGGTGCGGCCGAAGCCCACGGCGATCTCGTCGTGGATCAGGTGCACGTCGTAGCGGTCGCAGGCTTCGCGCAGCAGCTTGAGGTAGACCGGGTGGTACATGCGCATGCCGCCGGCGCCCTGGATCAGCGGCTCGACGATCACCGCGGCGATGGTCGCGTGGTGTTCGGCCAGGGTCTGCTCCATGGCGGCGAACATGTTGCGCGAGTGTTCCTCCCAGCCCATGCCCTCGGGGCGCAGGTAGCAGTCCGGGCTGGGCACCTTGATGGTGTCCAGCAGCAGTGCCTTGTAGGTTTCGGTGAACAGCGGCACGTCACCCACCGACATCGCGGCGATGGTCTCGCCGTGGTAGCTGTTGGTCAGGGTAACGAAGCGCTTTTTCGCAGGTTTGCCGGTGTTCTGCCAGTAGTGGAAGCTCATCTTTAGCGCCACTTCGATGCACGACGAGCCGTTGTCGGCGTAGAACACCCGGTCCAGGCCGGCCGGGGTCATGGCCACCAGGCGCTCGGACAGCTCGATCACCGGCTGGTGGCTGAAACCGGCCAGGATCACGTGTTCGAGCTGGTCGACCTGATCCTTGATGCGCTGGTTGATGCGTGGGTTGGCGTGGCCGAACACGTTGACCCACCAGGAGCTGACCGCGTCCAGGTAGCGCTTGCCCTCGAAGTCCTCGAGCCATACGCCTTCGCCGCGCTTGATCGGGATCAGCGGCAGTTGCTCGTGGTCTTTCATCTGGGTGCAGGGGTGCCACAGGACCTTGAGGTCGCGTTGCATCCACTGATCGTTGAGGCCCATGGGCACTTCTCCTGGCTTGGCGGCGTGGCTTGACCGCGTAAGCCTAAGCAATGCCGGGGGGCAGAACAACCGTCAGGCGCACTGGTGGCCACTGGCCCATAACAAAAATGTGAACAGGCAAAGGCACTTGTTGTCGCTGGCTGGCGAGGTGTGGCGACCTGACGTATTCTTAACACCACTTGCCCCGGGGTGTCCTTCCCCCTTCCCATCCCACGTTTCTCTACCGGAGTTCGCCATCATGGCTGCTGCTTGGGTGCGCCTGTGCGCGTTTGTATTGATTGGTGTATCCAGCGCCGGTGCGCTGGCCAAAGACAAGACGGCGATCGTCGTCGGTGGCGGCCTGGCCGGTTTGACGGCGGCCTATGAGCTGCAGAGCAAGGGCTGGCAGGTCACCCTGCTGGAGGCCAAGTCGGGCATGGGCGGGCGTTCGGGCCTGGCCACCAGCGAGTGGATCGGCAACAACAAGACCCAGCCGGTGCTCAACCAGTACCTGGAACGCTTCAAGGTCGGTACCTTGCCGGCGCCGGAGTTTGTCCGTACCCCTGGCTACCTGATCGACGGCGAATATTTCAGCGCCACCGACCTGGCCACCAAGCAGCCGGCCACGGCCGAGGCGCTAAAACGATACGAGAAGACCCTGGATGACCTGGCGCGCTCGATCGAAGACCCGCTCAATCCGGCAGCCAACAGCACCCTGTTTGCCCTCGACCAGATGAACGTGTCGACCTGGCTCGATAAGTTGCAGCTGCCGGCGACCGCCCGTCAGCTGGTGAACCAGCAGATCCGCACCCGCTACGACGAACCGTCGCGCCTGTCCTTGCTGTATTTCGCCCAGCAGAACCGTGTGTACCGCAATGTCAGCGACCGTGACCTGCGCGCCGCGCGCCTGCCCGGTGGCAGCCCAGTGCTGGCCCAGGCCTTCGTCAAGCAGCTCAAGACCATCAAGACCAGCTCGCCGGTCACGGCCATCGTCCAGGACAAGGACGGCGTGACGGTCAAGGTCGGCTCCGTCGGCTACCAAGCCGATTACCTGGTCATGGCCGTGCCGCTGCGAGCGCTGGCCAAGATCCAGATGACCCCAGGCCTGGACAACCAGCACCTGGCCGCGCTCAAGGGCACCAACTACGGCTGGCGCGACCAGCTGATGCTCAAGTTCAAGAGCCCGGTCTGGGAAAGCCGCGCGCGCATGTCGGGTGAAATCTTCAGCAACACCGGCCTGGGCATGCTGTGGATCGAGCCGGCGCTCAAGGGTGGCGCCAACGTGGTGATCAACCTGTCCGGTGACAATGCCCGCCTGCTGCAGGCGTTCGGCGACAAGCAGATGGTCGATCAGGTGCTGATCCGCCTGCACGCGTTCTATCCCCAGGCCCGTGGTGCCTTCACCGGCTACGAAGTGCGCCGCTACAGCACTGACGCCGGCATGGGCGGCGCCTACCTGGCCTTCGGCCCTGGCCAGATCAGCAAGTACTGGCGCCTGTGGGAGCGCCCGGTGCAACGCATCACCTTTGCCGGCGAACACACCGACGCGCTGTACCCGGGCACCCTTGAAGGCGCCCTGCGCAGTGGCCAGCGCGCCGCAGGCCAGGTGCAGGACCTGGCGGCGGGCAAGTCGTTCGACCCGGTCAAAGCGGTCGCCGCCACTGCAGCTGCAGGTACCGTGGCGGCAGTGGCAGCCAAGGACAAGGATAAGGGAGGGTTCTTCTCCAACCTGTTCGGCGGCTCGTCCGACAAGGCCGAAAAGGCAACCGCCAAGCCAGAACCTGTGAAGGTTGAAGAGGCCAAGCAGGACAAACCGGGGTTCTTCTCGCGTCTGTTCGGCGGTGGCGACAAGCCTGAGGTCAAGGCCGCGCCGGTCGCCAAGGTTGAAGAGGTGGCGCCGGCTCCGGCCCCAGCGCCGGCCCCGGCAGCCCCTGCCGTGGTGGCCAAGGAAGAGCCGGTCAAGGCCGCCCCTGCCAAAGCCGCGCCGGCCAAGCCTGCCGCGCAGAAGCCGGCAGCCAAGCAGGCACACAAGCCTGCGCCAGTGAAGAAAACCACGGCCAAGAGCGAGCCTGCGAAGAAGGCGGTGGTGAACAGCCAGGCCAAGGCTGACTGAGCCTTAGCGGGCTTGTACGTCCCCTGTAGGAGCGGCCTTGTGCCGCGAAAGGGGTGCGAAGCGCCCCCAGGACCTTGGATGTGTCTCAAGATTGCTGGGGCTGCTCCGCAGCCCTTTCGCGACACAAGGCCGCTCCTACAAGTAGCCAGCGCAAGACATACAGTGCAGTACCCGTGGGAACGGCTATCGTTAACGTTTCCTTAATGGCAAGCTTGGAGAATTGCTATCGGATTTCTCGATAATCCGAAGCAAGTTTTTCCGCTTTTATTCGATACGTTACCCGCTAGTCTTGTGCACAGCTTTCACGGGGAAATACGCCAACATGCAACTGCGCAACTCATCTTCTCGCTATGGCCTGGTCAGCATCGTCCTGCACTGGGGTGTGGCGCTGGCGGTCTTCGGGTTGTTCGGCCTGGGGCTGTGGATGGTCGGTCTGGATTACTACGATCCGTGGCGCAAGTCCGGGCCGGACCTGCACAAGAGCATTGGCCTGGTACTGCTGGCAGTGATGCTGTTGCGCGTGCTCTGGCGTTTCGTAAGCCCGCCGCCGCCGGCACCGGCCAATCATGGCAAGGTTACACGCCTGGCCGCCAAACTCGGGCACCTGGCGCTGTACCTGGGGCTGTTCGCAGTGATGATTGCCGGTTACCTGATCTCCACTGCCGACGGCGTCGGCATCCCGGTGTTCGAACTGTTCGAGGTGCCGGCATTGATCAGCGACCTGCCTGACCAGGCCGACACTGCCGGGGTCATCCATTTGTGGCTGGCCTGGGGCCTGGTTATCTTCGCCGTGCTCCACGCACTGGCGGCACTCAAGCACCATTTCATCGACCGTGACGCGACCCTGACTCGTATGCTGGGCCGCAAAGCTTGACTCTCAACCTCAATTGCAAAGGAAGGAAGTAAGGATGTTGAAAAAGACTTTTGCCGCTCTGGCGCTCGGTACCGCTCTGCTCTCCGCCGGCCAGGCCATGGCCGCCGAATACAAGATCGACAAGGAAGGCCAGCACGCGTTCGTCGACTGGAAAATCAGCCACCTGGGCTACAGCTTCATCCACGGCACCTTCAAGGACTTCGACGGCAACTTCACCTGGGACAGCGCCAAGCCTGAGGCCAGCAAGATCAACGTCGATCTGAAAACCGCCAGCCTGTGGTCCAACCACGCCGAGCGTGACAAGCACATCGCCAGCAAAGACTTCCTGGATGTGAAGAAGTACCCGGAAGCCAAGTTCGTTTCCACCAGCGTCAAGTCCACCGGTGAAAAGACCGCCGACGTGACCGGCGACCTGACCATGCACGGCGTGACCAAGCCTGTGACCTTCAAGGCTACCTTCAACGGTGAGGGCAAGGACCCGTGGGGCGGCGAGCGTGCAGGCTTCAACGCCACCACCACTCTCAACCTGAACGACTTCGGCATCAAGGGCCCGGGCGCGACTTCCCAGACCCTCGATCTGGACATCAGCGTCGAAGGCGTGAAGCAGAAGTAATTTGCCTCAGTAACAAGAACGCCGCCCATTGGGCGGCGTTTTCATTTTTGGCCTCATCGCGGGGCAAGCCCGCTCCCACAACAGCCAGCCTGGCTTTGTGGGAGCGGGCTTGCCCCGCGATCGCTTGTTAACCCTTGCGGGTCAACAGCGCCGGGCGCTCACCGCGTGGGCGGCTTGGCAGGTCGTCCAGTTGCTCGGGCGTTGGGTAACGGTCGAGCTTGGATTCCTTGCGGATGATGACCGGTGCCGGCTGCGAATCGCGCGGATTGCGCACGGCCGGCTCTTGGCGGGCCGAATCGTCACGGCGGTTACGGCCGCCGTTGTTGTCGCGACGGGCGCTGCCATTGCTGCCGCCACCGTTACGGGCGCGTTTTTCGCCCGAGCCCTGGTTCTGGCCCTGGCGCTGCTGGCCATTGCCACGACCCTGGCCCTGAGCCTGACCACCGGCACCGCTACGCTGACCTTGGCCTTGGCCGCCATTACCACCCGGGCGACGGTTGCGGCCCTGGTTCTTGGCGTTCTGGTAGGGGCTGACGTAGTCGGCACGGTTACCGAAGTTATCGATATCGTCGTCCAGGAACTCTTCGGGATCACGGTTGGCCGGCGCCGGTTGCGCAGCCTTCTGGCCCTGGCCGCCCTGCTGCTGGCGGGGTTTGCCATCGCGAGGTTTACGCTGGCGGCCCTGCTGCGGCTTGTCTTCGGCCTTGTCCTTGTCTGCCGACTTCTCGGCTGCCGGCTTGCTCTTGCCTTGATCCTTGCCTTTGTCCTTGCGCCCGCCGCTGCCTTCTTTCTTGGCATCGCCACGAGCCTGCTGGTTGCGGCCACCGCGCCCGGCGTTAGGCTGGCGCTCGCGCACCTCCGGTTTCTCTGCTTCGACTTGCGAAGCATCGAAGCCCATCCAGTCGCCATCCGGGATCTTCTGCTTGGTGACGCGCTCGATGCTCTTGAGCAGCTTCTCTTCATCCGGGGCGACCATCGAAATGGCTTCGCCGGAGCGACCGGCACGGCCAGTACGGCCAATGCGGTGAACGTAGTCTTCCTCGACGTTGGGCAGCTCGAAGTTGACCACATGGGGCAACTGGTCGATGTCCAGGCCGCGTGCGGCGATATCGGTGGCCACCAGCACGCGCACGGTGTTGGCCTTGAAGTCGGCCAGCGCCTTGGTGCGCGCGTTCTGGCTCTTGTTGCCGTGGATCGCGGCGGCGGTCAGGCCGTGCTTTTCAAGGTACTCGGCCAGGCGGTTGGCGCCGTGCTTGGTGCGGGTGAACACCAGCACCTGCTCCCAGGCACCGAGGGTGATCAGGTGTGCCAGCAGCGCGCGCTTGTGGCTGGCGGGCAGGCGGTAGACGCGCTGCTCGATACGCTCGACGGTGGTGTTCGGCGGCGTGACCTCGATGCGCTCGGGGTTGTGCAGCAGCTTGTCGGCAAGGTCGGTGATGTCTTTGGAGAAGGTGGCCGAGAACAGCAGGTTCTGGCGCTTGGCCGGCAGGCGCGCCAGCACTTTCTTCACATCGTGGATGAAGCCCATGTCGAGCATGCGGTCTGCTTCGTCCAGCACCAGGATTTCGACGTGGGACAGGTCGACGCTGCCTTGGCCGGCCAGGTCGAGCAGGCGGCCAGGGCAGGCCACCAGTACATCGACGCCCTTGGCCATGGCCTGGACCTGCGGATTCATGCCGACGCCGCCGAAGATGCAGGCGCTGATGAAGTTCAGGTCACGGGCATAGACCTTGAAGCTGTCATGCACTTGCGCGGCCAGCTCACGGGTCGGGGTCAGCACCAGCACGCGCGGCTGGCGCGGGCCGTGGCGTTGCGATTTGTCGGGGTGGCCACCCGGGAACAGGCGCTCGAGAATAGGGAGCGCGAAGCCGCCGGTTTTACCTGTACCTGTCTGGGCGGCAACCATCAGGTCGCGGCCTTGCAACACGGCGGGAATGGCCCGCTGTTGCACTGGAGTGGGCTGGGTATAGCCCGCAGCTTCGATAGCGCGGACAAGTGCCTCGGAGAGACCGAGGGAAGCAAAGGACATGGGCAATCCTGTTCTCGTGGGGGCTAGGCCCTATGGGGTGTTCTGCCTGGCGCGACGGGCATCGGAGGGATGCGATCGCGTCCGGTCCAGCTGGGCGTTTACCGTGCATCCTGGAGGTGGCGGGTGGGCACTGTGTGTGCTGCGCCGCTGCTCGAGATGCCTGCAGTGAGGCCGAGCGTCCGGGCGTGAGCCGGGCGGGAAGGCCCGAGTATAACAGAGCAATCAGCGTGTGCTGCGTTCCTGCTGCTCAACGGCGAAAGGAATAGCGTCTTCGCCGATATAGCGCGCATTGATGGCGGCGTAGGCGGGCTCCTGCTTGAAGCGTCGCAGCTCATCGGAGAACGCCTGGGCCAGTTGCTCGCGGCCCGGCTTGCGGGCCAGGCCCAGGTATTGGCTCTGGCGGGCGATCACCAGCGGCAGCGCTTCGACCTGCTGGTCAAGCCCGAGGCTGCGGCTCAGGTAGCGCCCGACCTTGCGGTCGGTGATCAGCAGGTCGATGCGCCCCAGTGCCAGCTTGCCGAAGTTGGCTTCGTGGCTGGGCGCCGATTCGCGGCGAAACAGTGTGGACTCGTTGAAGGCATTGCCATAGGCATAACCCGGTGAGGTGCCTACGGTCAGGCCGGCGAGGTCTTCGAGTGCCTGCACGGCATGGCGGCGGGTGCGGGCTTGGTACAGGACGAACTCGACGTCGGACATCGGCTCGTCCGGGTAGACCATGTAGGCCTGGCGCGAGTCGACACGGAAGATGTCCATCACGCCATCGGCCAGGCCCTGCTGGATCATCGCCAGGCAGCGCTTCCAGGGCATGAACTCCCATTGCACGTCGACCCCCAGGCGCTTGAACACCTCATTGGTCACTTCGTAGTCGATGCCCTTGGGCTGGCCGTTCTCTTGATAGAGATAAGGCGCCCAGTCATCGCTGACGATGCGCAGGCGTTCGCTGTGGGCCAGTGGGCTCAGGCAGACAAGCAGCAACAGGCTCAAGGGGCGTAACAGGCTGAGCAGGACGCGGGGCAGGGTCAAGACTGGCTAGTCCGCGATAGCGTGCCCGGCATGCCGATCAGCCTTGGTGCTGTTTCAGCAGGTGGGACTCGACTTCGCCGCGGCGGCTGCCCAGTGACAGGCGCAGGCCTGGATGGCGCAGGAAGCGTCGCAGCTGCTCCGGGTCTGGCTGGCCATGACGCTGGCTGAGGTTCTCCAGGGCCTTGTCCCACCAGGCCGAGGCGCAGGCGCGGTCGAATTCGTTGGCATACGGATAGCAGCCGTACAGCAATTCGCGGGCGAACTGCCGATGCTGGCCGGGGAGCATGTAGGTCAACGCCTTGTAGCTCAGGCGGTGCAGGGCGGGTGGCCGTGGCAGTTGGTCGTTGACCAGTGGCACATCGGCCAACGCCGCCTCGCTCAGCATGGCTTCGCCGTGCTTGCGCAGCCAGGCCTGGATCTTGGCGCGGAACTGGGCCTTGCGGCTCCAGTAGTGGTGGATGACGTCGGTGCAGGCGCTGACCTTGAGCGTGCGATAGGCCGCCACCGCCAGGCAGAATTCCTCGAGGGTATAGGCTTTTGGGGCGAGCGGGTGGAACTCGTCCATCATCGCGATGGACTGGTCGAGCAGCGCTGCGTCGCTGGCGTTCAGGCCGATCACCCCGGAGTTGAGCAGTGGCATCTGCTCATCGGCCAGGCCGCGCTCCTCGAGGATGCCCGCCAGGGCCTGGTGCAGCACGCAGTGCGGGTTGTCGCCAAAACGCCCGCCGATGGCGTTGCATAGCAGCGTGCCGGGCACGACGCGGCGGAACAGCTGCATGGGCGAGGCGCGGAAGAAGGTGTCGGTGTCGATGAGCACCGCCAGCGGGTGCTGTTCGAGGATCTGGCGGATCAGTACGTGCTTGCTGCGAAAGTGATAGCCGTGGGGCTGGTTCCAGGCCTTGCGGGTGGCTTCGTCCAGCAAGTGGGCGGTTACCGGCAGCTGGCGATAAGGTTCGAGGTTGTCGGTGTAGACCTGGATGTCGACGGCTTCGCCGGGCGTGCTGCGCAGGTGCGCGAGGGCGCTGACGATGCTGAAACAGGCTTCCTGGTGATAGGTGGCCGGGCCGAATGCAAGGTAGACAAGCTGAGGATTGGCGGAGACTGGGTGCTGCATACGGGCCGTTAACCTATCGCGAGGCAAAAGTGAAGAAGGCTTTAGCCTAAGCCAAAGCCTTCTTCAAGGCGACGATTTTCAGCGCGGCAGCTTCAGGTTGTTCCAGATCGCCAGGCTCGGCTCGGCCTGGTTCAGGGTGTAGAAGTGCAGGCCCGGTGCGCCGCCTTGCAGCAGTTGTTCGCACATGCGGGTGATCACTTCTTCACCGAAGGCCTGGATGCTGGCGGTATCGTCGGCATAGGCTTCCAGCTGCTTGCGGATCCAGCGCGGGATCTCGGCGCCGCAGGCGTCGGAGAAACGCGCCAGCTTGCTGTAGTTGGTGATCGGCATGATGCCGGGCACTACCGGGATGTCCACGCCCAGCTTCTGTGCGCGCTCGACAAAGTAGAAGTAGCTGTCAGCGTTGAAGAAGTACTGGGTGATGGCGCTGTCGGCACCGGCCTTGACCTTGTGCACGAAATTGGCCAGGTCGCTCTCGAAATTGCGTGCCTGTGGGTGCATCTCCGGGTACGCGGCCACTTCCAGGTGGAAATGATCGCCGGTTTCCTGGCGGATGAACTCGACCAGGTCGCTGGCGTAACGCAGCTCGCCGCTGGCCATGCCCATGCCCGAAGGCAAGTCGCCACGCAGGGCAACGATGCGCTTGATGCCGGCGGCCTGGTATTCGGCCAGCAGGGTGCGCAGGTCGTCCTTGCTGTCGCCCACGCAGGACAGGTGCGGGGCAGCGGGCACCTTCACCTCGTTCTCCAGCTGCAGCACGGTGTTGAGCGTGCGGTCGCGGGTGGAACCACCGGCACCGTAGGTGCAGGAGAAGAAGTCTGGGTTGTAGCTGGCCAGTTGGCGGGCGACGCCCATCAACTTTTCGTGGCCGGCGTCGGTCTTGGTGGGGAAGAACTCGAAACTGTAGCGGCGTTCTTGTGACATCACTCGTTCCTTCGGCAGTGGGCCATCGGCTGCTGCCTGCAAATAAAAGCCAGGGCGGTGGGGGCCGGCCTGGCTCGGACATCGGTTCGAAACGTTGCCTGCCGGCATCAGGCGTGTGCCTGGTGCCGGCAGCCAGCCGCTTAGTAGCGGTAGGCGTGCGGCTTGAACGGACCTTCGACGGTCACACCGATGTAGTCGGCTTGCTGTTTGGTCAGTTTAGTGACCACGCCGCCGAAGCCGCGGACCATTTCCAGGGCCACTTCTTCGTCGAGTTTCTTCGGCAGTACTTCGACGGTCAGACGTTCGGCTTTCTTCTCGGCCGAGAGGTCGGCGTACTTCTGCTCGAACAGGAAGATCTGGGCCAGGACCTGGTTGGCGAACGAACCGTCCATGATGCGGCTTGGGTGACCGGTGGCGTTGCCCAGGTTCACCAGGCGGCCTTCGGCCAGCAGGATCAGGTAGTCGTCGTTCTGCGGGTCGAAGTCGCCAGCGCCGGTGCGGTGGATCTTGTGCACCTGCGGCTTGACCTCTTCCCATGCCCAGTTCTTGCGCATGAAGGCGGTGTCGATCTCGTTGTCGAAGTGACCGATGTTGCACACCACGGCGCGCTTTTTCAGGGCCTTGAGCATGTTGGCGTCGCAGACGTTGACGTTACCGGTGGTGGTGACGATCAGGTCGATCTTGCCCAGCAGGGCCTTGTCGATGCTCGCTTCGGTGCCGTCGTTGTTACCGTCGATGAACGGCGAGACCAGCTCGAAGCCGTCCATGCAGGCCTGCATGGCGCAGATCGGGTCGACTTCGGTGACCTTGACGATCATGCCTTCCTGACGCAGGGACTGGGCCGAGCCCTTGCCCACGTCACCGTAGCCGATCACCAGGGCTTGCTTGCCCGACAGCAGGTGGTCGGTACCACGCTTGATGGCGTCGTTCAGGCTGTGACGGCAGCCGTACTTGTTGTCGTTCTTGCTCTTGGTGACCGAGTCGTTGACGTTGATCGCCGGGACTTTCAGCTCGCCCTTGGCCAGCATGTCCAGCAGGCGGTGAACGCCGGTGGTGGTTTCTTCGGTCACGCCGTGTACGCGGTCCAGAACGGCCGGGTATTTCTTGTGCAGCAGCTCGGTCAGGTCGCCGCCGTCGTCGAGGATCATGTTGGCGTCCCATGGCTGGCCATCCTTGAGGATGGTCTGCTCCAGGCACCACTCGTACTCTTCTTCGGTTTCACCTTTCCAGGCGAACACCGGGATACCGGCGGCAGCGATCGACGCGGCGGCCTGGTCCTGGGTGGAGAAGATGTTGCAGGACGACCAGCGCACTTCGGCACCCAGGGCAACCAGGGTTTCGATCAGCACGGCGGTCTGGATGGTCATGTGGATGCAGCCCAGGATCTTCGCACCCTTGAGCGGTTGCTCGGCCAGGTACTTGCGACGCAGGCCCATCAGTGCAGGCATTTCCGACTCGGCGATGATGGTTTCGCGACGACCCCAGGCGGCCAGGGAGATGTCAGCGACTTTGAAGTCGGTAAAACCGGCAGGCGTGTTTGCAGCGCTCATGAAGAGCCTCCATTCGTAGTGTGCGAATGGGCGCCGTTGTGCGTTGAGCGTCCGCGTGGCGGACAACGCCCCAACCGAGCCTGACAGGACGAACCTGCTGCAGCGCCCCTCGGTCGGGTGGCGGGATGGCCACCACTGCGGGGGGCCATTTTGATCGGCAGCGATTATAGCCGTGCGCGTGTGACACACCCAAGACTTTCTGTCGATTAATCGCGACGATAGTCGATGGTAAATGGAGCGTGACTCGCCGGTCTGCCATCATTACCGCACGTCAAACTGGCAGGTCAGGAGTCACGATGAACTTTCACACCCGCAAATGGGTAAAACCCGAAGACCTCAACCCCAACGGCACGCTGTTCGGCGGCAGCCTGCTGCGCTGGATCGACGAGGAAGCGGCGATCTACGCCATCGTCCAGTTGGGCAACCAGCGTGTGGTGACCAAGTACATTTCCGAAATCAACTTTGTCAGCGCCTCGCGCCAGGGCGACATCATCGAGCTGGGCATCACCGCCACCGAGTTTGGCCGCACCTCCATCACCCTCAAGTGCGAAGTGCGCAACAAGATCAGCCGCAAGGCCATTCTCACGGTGGACAAGATGGTCTTCGTCAACCTGGGTGAAGATGGCCAGCCGGCACCGCACGGGCGCACCGAGATCAAGTACATCCAGGACCAGTTCCCGGACAGCGCCGTAGAGTAAGTTCTGCGCTGGCTTCTTCGCGGGTAAACCCGCTCCCACAGGCTCTCGCAACACCTGTGGGAGCGGGTTTACCCGCGAAGAAGCCAACACGATGTATCAGGCCTGCTGGCTCACGCCCTTCACCACCTTGCCGATCGTCAGCCCCTGCACCAGGATCGACGACAACACCACGATGTAGGTGATCGACAGCAACAGGTCGCGCTCTTCGCCTATCGGCAACGACAGCGCCAGCGCCACCGAAACGCCCCCGCGCAAACCACCCCAGGTGAGCACACGAATGGTGCCCTGCGGCACCGTGCGCCAGCGGCGCAACAGCACGATCGCCGGCGCCACGGTCAGCAGGCGCGAGGCCAGCACCGCCACCGCCAGCACGCCACCCGCCGCCAGGTGCAGCCAGTTGAACGGCAGCAGCAACAGCTCCAGGCCGATCAGGGCGAACAGCAGGGCGTTGAGCATGTCGTCGATCAGTTCCCAGAACCCGTCCATGTAGCGGCGGGTCATGTCGTTCATCGCCAGGTTGCGCCCCAGGTTGCCGATGATCAGGCCGGCCACCACCATGGCGATCGGCGCCGAGACGTGCAGTTCGTAGCACATCGCCGAGCCGCCGATCACCAGCGCCAGGGTCAGCATCACCTCTACCTGGTACTGCTCGACGCTCTTGATCATGCGGTAGGTGGCATAGCCGATCAGGCCACCGAAGACCACGCCGCCAATCGCTTCACGGGCGAACAGCAGGGCCGTGTCGGCAACGCTCGGCGTTTCGCCCAGCTGGATGATGCCCAACAGCACGGTGAACACCACCACCGCGGTGCCGTCGTTGAACAGCGACTCGCCGACGATGGTGGTCTTCAGGGGTTTCGACGCGTTGGCGGTACGCAATGCGCCGAGTACGGCGATCGGGTCGGTTGGCGAGATCAGCGCGCCGAACAGCAGGCAGTAGATCAGTGGCACGTTCCAGCCGAACAGGCCGAACACCCAGTGCGCCAGGTAGCCGATCACCACGGTGGCGATCAGCACCCCGAGGGTGGCCAGCAGGCCGATCGGCCAGCGGTAGCTGCGCAGGTCGGCAAGGTTGACGTGCAGGGCGCCGGCAAACAGCAGGAACGCCAGCATCCAGTGCATCAGCAGGTCGTTGAAGTCGATCTGGTTCATCAGCCCTTCGACGCGTTCTTCAAGGCCGGGGAAGCCGATCAGGCTCAGGCCCTGGAGCATCAGGGAGAACAGCAGCGCCGTGACCATCACGCCGATGGCGGGTGGCAGGCCGATGAAGCGGTAGTTCACATAGGTGAGGAGGGTGGTGAGGCAGATAAACGCGGCAACTAATTCAAGCATCCCGAATCCTGTAACAGTGGCTTCCAAGTCGTTACCCGAATGGCTCGGGCAGTTCTTGGATGATCTGGCACGGCGCTCGGGACACACCTTATGACCGGATTCGTAGAAATGGTTCCTGTTATGGCTCTGTGGTGTTAACTGTGGTGCTGCTGTCTTGGGTTACTTGCACTGGCCTCATCGCCGGCAAGCCGGCTCCCACCTGACCCTGGACTGCCCCCAAGAAGTTGGACACCAATCCAACCCTTGGGGGATTTATGGGCAAGTACACCGAGCGCTTCAAGCT
>NZ_VZZR01000076.1:0-24818 GCF_009650555.1 Pseudomonas sp. EMN2 | reverse complement strand
CACAGGAATAATTGGCCCGAAACAAACTGTGGGAGCGGGTTTACCCGCGAAGCGCCGCGCGGGCGGCGCTCGATCTCAAGAACGCTGCAAGACTATCGCCAAGCGCCTTGCGGCCCTCATGCGATAACACTCGAAAAACCATCAACGGCTAGGCCTGAATCAGCTATCGATCATTCGGTGCATTGGGGCCGCTTTGCGGCCCATCGCGGGGCAAGCCCGCTCCTACAGGTTTTGCGGCGCAATTTTGTGGGAGCGGGCTTGCCCCGCGATGGCGCCAGCACCGGCAACGATAGGCTTAGTTAGCAACATCCAGCGGCATCCGGTACTCGATCACTCCCGGCTTCTCGGCAATCCAGTCATACAACCGCTGCGCAGTCCGGTTGGTCTCCTGGGTATGCCAATACAGCCGGTCGCATTGCTGCTGCCGGGCGTGATCCTGGACGAACTCGATCAGCCGCTTGCCGACCGTCCGGCCCCGTGCGCTCGGGCACACGAACAGGTCTTCCAGGTAGCAGAAGTCGTTACGCCCCCAGGTCGAGCGGTGGAACACATAGTGGACGAAGCCGAAGATCTGCTCGCCGTCGGTGGCCACAGCGCAGTGCATGGGCTCGGCCGGGTCGAAGAAGCGGGCCCAGGTGCGCTCGGTGATGGCTGGGCCCAGGTCCACTTGATAGAAGGCCTGGTATTGCGCCCAGTAATCGCACCAGGGCTGCAGATCGGCTTGCTTCACTCGGCGAACGAAAACGGGCAGTTGGATGGTGGTCATGGTTGGAACCCCTTTGGACAAAACAGTGTGAATGAGTGAGGGGCCGGCCTGCCCGTAGTGCTTGCCTTCCTTGGTGGTTGCTTGCGGGCCTGGGTTTTATAGCGGATAAATGGTTGGTTTTTACCTGCCAATTGTTTGGTAATGGCCAGACCATTTTGGAACTCCTGGTAGGAGTAAGGCTTGAGATTGCCGGGGGCGCTTTGCGCCCCTTGCGCCGCGAAAGGGGCGCGAAGCGGCCCCGGCATTGGCAGCCATTAATCAGATCCATCCGCCAGGGAATCAGGCCAATGTTCAAACACGCGCAACTGGAATCGGTAAAAGCCTGGATCAATGACCCCGCACACAACGCGCTGGCCTTGCATGCGCGCATCCAACGGGCGATCCGCCAGTTGATCCTTGACGGCGCACTGCCGGTGGGCAAGGCGCTGCCCGCCTCGCGCCCGCTGGCGCAGTCCCTGGGCGTGTCGCGCGATACCGTGGAGTCGGCCTACAGCCAGTTGCACGCCGAGGGCTTCATCGAGCGGCGCATAGGCAGCGGCAGCTTCGTGTCGCAACGGGCCCGGTGCCTGCCGTTGCGCAAGCGCCAGCGCCCGGCACACAACGAAGCCCCTGTGCAGTTGAGCCGCCGAGGCACGGCAATTCTGCACAGCGGTGGCGTGCACAACTTCCAGTCCCCTCGCCCCTTCGCCCCCGGCGTGGCCGAAACCCGGCACTTCCCCCTGGCCATCTGGGAGAAGCTGGAGCGCCAGGTGTACAGGGAATACGGCACGCGGGCGCTGGAGCACAGCGAGCCGCAGGGCATGGCGCCGTTGCGCAGGGCGATCGCCGATTACCTCAACCTCGAGCGCGGGGCCCAGGCATCCGCCGAGCGCATCCTGATCCTCACCAGCTCGCAGCA
Source organism: Pseudomonas sp. EMN2 (assembly GCF_009650555.1). Lineage (NCBI taxonomy): Bacteria > Pseudomonadati > Pseudomonadota > Gammaproteobacteria > Pseudomonadales > Pseudomonadaceae > Pseudomonas > Pseudomonas sp. EMN2. The sequence continues at coordinate 23,154 of NZ_VZZR01000076.1, read as the reverse complement.
GGCCCTTGGCCTGTGCGCCCAGGTGCTCATGGACGCAGGCGACAAGGTGTTGGTCGAGGACCCGCTGTATCAGGGCACCCGCAAGGCAGTAACCGCCGCCGGCCTGGAATGCGTGCCAGTGCCCGTGGATGCGCACGGCCTGCAGGTTGATGCCATGGCCGACCTCGCGCCGGAGGCCCGGGCGCTGTTCCTCACCCCCTCCCACCAATACCCGACCGGCGCGACCCTGTCGCTTGACCGGCGTCTGCTGGCGATCGAGTGGGCCAGACAGCAACGCGCCTGGATCATCGAGGACGACTACGACAGCGAGTTTCACTACGCCGGCCGCCCCACCGCCTGCGTGCAGGGCCTGGACCCGCATGAGCGCACGCTGTACATCGGCACCTTCACCAAATCGCTATTCGCCGGGTTGCGCATCGGCTACCTGCTGCTGCCGCCGCAACTTGTCGCGCCGATGACCGCCGCGCGAACCCTGCAGGACGGCCATAACGCGTCCATCACCCAGCTGACCCTGGCCAGGTTCATGGAGGGCGGCCACTTCAACGCCCATGTGCGAGCCATGCGTGGGCTCTATGCCGAACGGCGCGATGTGCTGGCGGATCTCGTTCAGCGGCACCTGGCGGCATTTCTCGTGCCGCAGATCCCGGCCGGAGGGCTGCAGATGCCCTGCCATTTCGTCCAGGCCTTGCCTGAAGACGCCGTGGTCAGGGCGGCGCGCGGGGTGGGGATCGACCTGCTGGGGCTGGGCAGCCTGTATGCGCTGGCGAGGAACGATGTTGGCTTGCTGATGGGGTTTGCCGCTCAAACCACCGCCGAGATGAAGGCCGCGGTGGTGAAACTGGAAAAAGTGTTCGCAAGCTTGGCTTCTGCGGGACGCTCGCGTCGACAAGTCGTACTCCACGAAACCAATTGTGGCAAATGAAGGCACCGAAACCGCCCTATCAACCCTCTGATATTAACGCCTAGAATACTTGGCTCAAAAGCGTTAAAAACCGTATAACGCCTAGTTAAACAGGCTTTATAAAAAATATGAGCCACCTTTAAAAATCGCTTTTCAAAGCCTAATATTCTAGGCAAAGAGATCGATAAAAGCCTTTTAAGCATAGGATCCCAGGCGTTATGAAAGCCACCTCAATGACCGACGACGCCATCGCCCGTGAGATCGGCCAGCGCATTGAAGCGATCCGCTTGAAGCGTAATATCGGCCAGGACATCGTTGCCCATGAAGCCGGGATCTCCCGGGAAACCTACCGCAAGCTGACGGCCGGCAAAGGCACCTTGGTCAACGTAATCGCCGTGCTGCGGGTGCTTGGGGAGTTGGAGCGCCTCGCCAGCCTGATCGAGGAAGTCAGAAGCAGCCCCTTGCAACTGGCGAAAATGCAGGGCAAGCAACGGCAGCGAGCGACAGTCACACGGGCAACCCACCCGGCGCCTGAACACACCGGCAGAACCCCGATTGGCAAGCCCTCGCTCATTGGTGGCCAGAAACCCCACAAGGATGAAAGCTGGTGATCGCACAAATCTACCTCTGGGATGTATACGTAGGCGCACTCAACTGGAACCCGCAAACCCAGGTTGGAGAATTCGAATACACCCCCGAATTCGTCAGGACCGGCCTGGAAATCTCACCTGTCCACATGCCCTTGCGCTCGGACTTCATCTACGTATTTCATGGCCTGGACCGCGAAACCTTCAAAGGCCTGCCGTCGATACTGGCCGACTCCCTGCCCGATGACTTCGGCAATGCGCTGATCGATGCCTGGTTGGCCCAGCAAGGGCGCAGCAAAGCCACGTTCACGCCGGTCGAGCGCCTGTTGTACCAGGGTGAGCGAGGCATGGGCGCGCTGGAATACCGCCCGGCGCTGGCCACCGAGCGGGACAAGGCAGAAAGTATCCAGATCGATGCCCTGGTGCGCCTCGCGAGCGAGGTGTTGTCGGATCGTGAGTCAATCGCCGAACGGCTCAACGCCCATGACCCGTCGGTGGACGACGCGGCCCTGCAGCACCTCATCCAGATCGGCACGAGCGCGGGCGGGGCACGGGCGAAAGCCGTCATCGCCATCGATGGTCAAGGTGAGATTCGCTCAGGCCAGGTCACCGCGCCCCCGGGGTTCGAGTACTGGCTGCTCAAGTTCGATGTAGCCAAGGACTCGAAACTGCTGGCCGATTCACAGGGCTACGGGCGGATCGAGTACGCCTATCACCTGATGGCGAAGGCCGCGGGCATCAGCATGACCGAGTGCCGCTTGCTGGAAGAGGGAGGCCGCGCCCACTTCATGACCAAGCGCTTCGACCGCACGGCCGAAGGCGAGAAAATCCACGTGGCCACCCTGTGCGCACTCGACCATGCCGACTTCCGCAAGCCTGGCCAGTACTCGTACGCCGAGGCGTTCGGGGTCATGCGTGCACTGAGGATTTCCCGAGACGGGGCCGAGCAGTTCTACCGGCGCATGGTCTTCAACCTGGTCGCCCGCAACCAGGACGATCACACCAAGAACACGGCCTTCATGATGGATACCGACGGTACCTGGTACCTCACACCGGCCTACGACGTGTCCTATTCCTACCTGCCCGGCAGCTTCTGGGTAGACACCCACCAGATGACGGTCAACGGCAAGCGCGACGACTTCACCCTCGATGACCTGCTGAGCGTGGCCAGCCAGGTGCGCGGCATGGACGCACGGCGGATCATCAAGGAAGTCTGCGAGGCCGTCGCGCAGTGGCCACGCTTTGCCAAGGCAGCGGGCGTGCCTGCCACCGCCAGTGAACGAATTGGCGAGACACACCGGCTGTACCTTGGCGAGGGGCTGTGAACCTGGCTCGCTACACAGCGCGATAACGCTCAGCCACCTGGGACTGGCGTAAATCCCCCATCAACATCTGCCGCGCACCGTCCAGCGCCGCCCAGCGCTCGGCGTGCTGCAACGGCGGGATGGTAATCGCCTCACGCCGGTCGTAGCCCACCAGTGCGGCATCGACCAGATCCTCTACCTCCATCACTTCAGGCAGCGAATCGATGTCCAGCCCGGAGCGCGACCAGATTTCGGTGCGGGTCGCCGCCGGCAGTACGGCCTGCACGTAGACGCCCTTTGGCCCCAGTTCCAGCGCCAGCCCCTGTGACAGGAACTGCACGAAGGCCTTGGTGGCGCCATACACCGTCATGCCCAGCTCCGGCGCCAACCCCACCACCGAACCGATGTTGACGATCGCACCACTGCCCTGCTCGGCCAGCCGCGGGGCGATGGCGGCCGCCAGGCGGGTGACGGCGGTGACGTTCAGGCCGATCAGGCGTTCGAGGCTTGCGCCGTTCTGCCCGAGGAAGCCGCCCGACTGGCCTTGGCCTGCGTTGTTGATCAGTACACCGATGCGGCCATCTTCACGCAAACGGGCTTCGACCTTGGCCAGGGCCTCTTCCTGTGTCAGGTCGGCGATCAGCACCTCGACCGCGACGGCAAATTGCTCATGCAGGCGGTCGGCCAGAGCCTCCAGCCGGGCCTGATCGCGGGCGACCAGCACCAGGTCGTGGCCACGCTGGGCGAAACGTTCGGCATAGGTCGCGCCGATGCCGCTGGAGGCGCCGGTGACAAGAACGGTAGGCAAGGCACTCATGGGTAGATCCTCAAGGTTGGGTGTGTCTGCCATTATGATTACGATCATAATCTAAACGTGTCAACATTTTGATGATGAACGACATCAATGTATGCTGAGCCCCACCACCCCGGTGCAGGAGTCGCCCGCCATGAAAGTCAGCAAGGCACAAGCCCAAGCCAATCGCGCGCACATTGTCGAGACGGCCTCCTCGCTGTTTCGCGAGCGGGGGTATGACGGGGTCGGGGTGGCCGACCTGATGGCCGCTGCCGGTTTCACCCATGGCGGGTTCTACAAGCACTTCGGCTCCAAGGCCGACCTCATGGCCGAGGCCGCGGCGTGTGGCCTGGCCAACAGCGCGGCGCGCAGCGAAGGGGTCGAGCTGGCGGACTTCCTGGGCCAGTACCTGTCCAGGGAGCACCGCGACAATCCGGCAGCAGGCTGCACCCTGGCGGCGCTGAGCAACGATGCGGCGCGCCAGCCCGAGGCCGTCAAGGCGGTGTTTGCCGACGGGCTGGAGCAGTTGCTTCAGACGCTGCAGGCGGCCGGCGGGCCAATCGATACTGCCGATGAAAAGGCTCAGCGTGCCCGGCGCTTGAGCGTGATTGCCACCTTGGTGGGTGCCATCACGCTGTCCCGCGCCTGCCCGGATGATTCGGCGTTGGCGGATGAGATTCTTGAGGCTTGCCGCAAGCAACTGCTGACCTAGCCACTGCCTTGGCCTGCGCTGTATGACACATCGCGCAGTCCATAGCGTGGGAGCGGCGGTGCGCCGCTGCGACTTGCCCCGCGAACACCGGCCATGCCGGTGCCATACACCGCGTTGCTGCAATCGCGGGGCAAGCCCGCTCCCACGTGTTTGGGTGATTGTCACCTTGGTCGGTGCCATCACGCTTTCCCGCGCCTGATTCGCGATGACGTAGGAGCGCCAGGCTGCCAGCAGATCGATCCTTGCCAGGGCTGCTCCACCTACCTCCCCTGTATTGAAAAATCCCGATTTTCTGTATCTGTCGCCCTCCCCTCCCCGCCCCGCACCATCACTCCCGCAGCGCCAGGCACACCCGCCCGGCGCGCACTTGCATGCCAACCCCAACATCATGAGCAACATCGTTTCCACGGATGGAAAGCGCGTTTGTAGATAACCGTAGAACAGGCAAGCGCTACCACCCGGTACCCCACTTCCCTGCTGCCCCGTTACTTCAAAGCCTGCCGGCCCAACGGCCGGACGGCCCGCTTCATTCAGGAAATCTGACAGGGATGCCCTAATGATCAAGCAACTGATAAACGAAAATAACTACGTTCAGGTCGATCAGCTGTGCAGTGCCAAGGTGCACTTGAAGATCGAGGGCCTGAACCCGGCCGGCTCCATCAAGCTCAAGACCGCCCACGCGATCGTCGCCGACCTGGAAAGCCGTGGGCTGATCACGCCCAGGACGCGGCTGATCGAATCCTCCTCGGGCAACCTCGGCGTGGCCCTGGCGATGGTCTGCGCTGCCAAGGGCTACCAGTTCGTCTGCGTCATCGACCCGAACACCTCGGCGCCCAACCGCAAGCTGATCCAGGCTCTCGGCGCGCAGGTGATCGTGGTCGACCAGCGCGACGAGAACGGTGGCTTCCTCTACTCGCGCATCCGCCTGATCGAACAGATGGTCGCGCAGAACCCCGACTACATCTGGCTCAACCAGTACCAGAACCCGAACAACCCGCTGGCCCACTACAACGCCACCGCGCGGGCCATCGCCGAGAAGTTCGGGCATGTCGACTACCTGTTCGTCGGCGCCGGCACCACCGGCACGCTGATGGGCTGCAAGCGCTACTTCGCCGACCACCACCCACGCACCAAGGTGATCGCGGTGGACTCGGTCGGTTCGGTGACCTTCGGCCTGCCCGGCGGCACCCGCCATATCCCGGGGCTCGGCACCAGCCGCCGCCCTGAGATCTACGAGCCCAGCGATATCCACGCCTTCCTCACCGTACCCGAGGTGCGCACGGTGCAGGTGTGCCGCTGGCTGGCGCAGCGCTACGGCCTGCTGTTCGGTGGCTCCACCGGCACGGTGCTGGCCGGCGTGCAGCAGTGGGCAGCGCAGATCCGCCCGGACGATGTGGTGGTGGCGATCTCCCCGGACATGGGCGAGCGCTACCTGGAAACCCTCTATTCAGACGACTGGGTCAGCCAACGCTTGGGCCCGGACGCGCTGCAACCGTTGTTCCCCGAATTCCCTCTCTCCCTTACGGCGTAACCAGTCATGACCGCACAAGCTTCGATTCCCCCGTTCCACGTGATCCCCGGCGCCACCGTCAAGGACATCCTTGCCGGCATGCGCCAGGAAGCCATCGAGGTGGTCGCGCAGACCTACCTCACCCACGAGCGCGGCGAAACCGTCAACCCGGACAGCTACTTCCTGCGTTTCCCCGAAGAGCCGGCCAACCGCATCATTGCCCTGCCGGCGGCGATCGTCGACAAACAGGGCGAACAGTCGGTGTCAGGCATCAAGTGGATCGCCAGCTACCCGGACAACATCCACGCCGGTATCCCACGGGCCTCGGCGGTACTGATCCTCAACGACCCGCAAACCGGTTACCCCTACGCCCTGCTCGAAGGCGCGCTGATCAGCGCCGTGCGCACCGCCGCCTCAGCCGTGCTGGGCGCATGGCTGCTCAATGACAAGCAAAAGCGTGCCGGCAGCCTGTCGATCATTGGCGGCGGCGTGATCGCCCGCAACATCCTCGACACCTTCATCGGCGACGACTGGTCGTTCGGCCAGGTCGGCGTGCATGACCTCAACCGCGAGTCGGCCGAGGCACTGGCCGGTTTCGGCGAGCAACTGGGCCTGCCACAGGTGCAACTGTGGTCGCTGGAAGAAGCGCTCCAAGCCGATGTCGTTGTGTTCGCCACCAGCGCCGGCACCCCCTACGTCAGCGGCGACGACACCTTCCGCCCAGGCCAGATCGTGCTGAACATCTCGCTGCGCGACATCGACGCCGGCATCGTCGCCGCCAGCTACAACTACTTCGACGACGTCAGCCACTGCCTCAAGGCCAACACCTCGCCGCACCTGGCCGAGCAGCGCTTCGGCCACCGCGATTTCGTCACCGGCACCGTGGCACAGATCCTGCGCGGCGAACTTGAAGTGAAGCGTGACAAACCCCTGATCTATTCGCCGTTCGGCATGGGCATCCTCGACCTGGCCCTGGGCCGGCGTATCCATGACGTCGCCCTCGAGCAAGGCTCGGCGGTCGCCGTGCCGTCGTTCTTCGGGGAGGAGCGCAGATGGTGAGCAAGCCCCTGCACATCGGCCTGGTGGGCTGCGGCTCGCGCGGGCTGTCGATCTTCGAGCGCCTGCTGAGCATCGCCGAAACCCGCCCGCAACAGCCGCTGGTGATCGACATCTTCGACCCCAACGTGTTCGGCACCGGCGCCCACTGGCCCAACCAGCCGGACTACCTGCTGCTCAACACCGTGGCCGGGCAACTCGGGGTGTACCCCGACGCGGCGGCCTTCGGCACCCTGCACGATGCCCGCGAACGCTCGGGCCCGGACTTCCTGGACTGGTGCCGGGCCAAGGGGGTCAAGGTCGACCCGAAGACCGGCCTGGTGGCCGACGAGGGGCGCGCGGTGGAGCCGGAGGACTTCCTTCCGCGCCGGCTGCTCGGTTCCTATCTGGCCGATGCCTTCTCGCGCATCCTGAGCAGCGCGCCAGCCTGGGTGGCGGTGCGCCTGCACCCGCACCCGGTGGTCGGCCTGCGCACCGATGCGCAGCAGGGCTATCTGCTCAAACTGCCGTCGGGCGACAGTGTGACCGTGGACCGCTTGATCCTGACCGTCGGCCATACCGGGCGTGTGCGGGCAGAAGAAGAAGGCCGGGTGGGCGATATCTACCCGCTGCCGGGCAGCCTCGACAGCATCGCCGCCGGCGAAGCCGTGCTGCTCGAAGGCCTGGGCCTGGGGGCGATGGATACCCTGGCGGCGCTGACCGCTGGCCGCGGTGGCGCCTACCACCGCATGGCCGACGCCAGCCATGTGTATTTCCCGTCCGGCAAGGAGCCGGTGATCTATATCCAGTCGCGTGACGGCCTGCCGTTCCGTGCGCGCCCCAACGGCCTGACCCGGGCGCCACGGCACAAGCCGATCTTCCTCACCAGCACCCATATCGATGCCCTGCGCCAGCAGGCGCCGAACGGCCAGCTGGACTTCGAGCGTGCCGTGCTGCCGCGCATGCTGCTGGAAATGCGCGCTGCCGGCATGGCGGTGCTGCACGCCAAGACCGACCCGGCGCGCCACCGTGAAGTGCTGGAGCAACTGCGCAGCGTCAGCCTGCAAACGCCCACCGACACCCACGAAAGCGAGAGCCTGCTGCGTCACTACGAGGCGCTGTCCGGCGCCATCGACCCGCAGGCGCTGATCCTGCACAGCCTGCCGGCCCAGGTGAACGCGCACAACTACCATGCGTGGATCTACGACGCCATCGAGGCCGACCTGCACGAGGCCCGTATCGGCCGCGCCGAGTCTCCGGTCAAAGCGGCCATCGAGGTGTGGCGCGACCTGCGTGACCGGCTGCGCGAGGCGGTCGACTTCGACGGCCTCACCGAGGCTTCGCACCGGGAGTTCTACGGCCGCTGGCACAAGGCGATCAACCGCCTGGTAGCCGGGCCGCAGAAGGAACGTCACGCCGACCTGCTGGCCTTGAGCGACGCCGGGCTGCTGACCTTCCTGCCTCCAGGTGCGGTGCCAGCCGCCAAGCCTTACCGGCGCGTGGCCGGTTACGTGCAGGGCAGCGGCGTGCACGACAGCGACTGCGCCCCGGTGCGCGACCTGGCGCGGCTTGGCCTGATCCGCCCGCGCACCGACGTGCCGGGCCTGGATGGCATCGATGTCGACGCGGCCTGCCACCCGCGCGCCAGCAGCGGCGAACCGGTGCGCAACCTCTGGGTGCTCGGGCCGCTGGCCGAGGGCTCGTGCTACTACAACCACTACGTCACCTCGGCCGGCGCGCCGTCGCGCCTGTTCATCGACGCCCACAAGGCCGCCTCGGCCATCCTCGACACAGGGACCGCCCCATGAAGCTCTACTACCAGACCCACTCGCCCTACGCCCGCAAGGTGCTGGTGATGGCCCATGAGCTCGGGCTCGCCGAGCGCCTGGAGGTGATCCACCACGAGACCAGCCCCACCACCCGCAACGAGACCATCTACCAGGCCAACCCGCTGGGCAAGGTGCCGGTGCTGATGCTGCCCGAGGGCGAGGCGCTGTTCGACTCGATCGTGATCTGCGATTACCTCGACACCTTGCACCAGGGGCGAAGGCTGATCCCGCTGCAAGGCCCCGAGCGCTACCAGGCCCTGCGCCTGCAGGCGCTGGCCCAGGGCCTGTGCGATGTCGGCATCAAGCTGCGTTGGGAAGTCGAGCGCCGCCCGGCGCACCTGCGCTATCCGGCCTATGGCGAGGGCCAGAAGTACAAGCTCGAAGAGTCGTACCGCTACCTCGAACAACAGGTCGAACTCGACGGCCCGCTGAGCGTTGGTCACGTAGCCCTGGGCACCGCCCTGGACTGGATCGTGTTCCGCGAGCTCTCGGACTTCTCCCAGCACCCGCGCCTGAACGCCTGGTACCAGCGTTTCTGCGACCGCCCCTCGATGCGCGCCACCGAGTACAGCGGTCAGACCCACGATTAAGGAACACAGCACATGGCTGCTCTCTTGTTGCAAATGTCGCCCATCGGCCTGGTGATCGCCCTGATCCTGCTGGTGCGTCGCCCGCCCGTGCAGGCGGCCCTGGCCGGCGTCGCGGTGGTCTTCCTGCTGTGGGGCATGGGCGCCGCGGCGCCACTGTCGGCGGCCGCCAGCTCGGCGATCATCAAGGACACGATGATCCTGTTCCTCAGCACCGCCTGCGTGATCGTGCCGGGGCTGGCCTTCGTCATCCTGGTGGAGCGCGGCGGCGCGCCGCAGGCCATCGGTGCCTGGGTGCGCGAGCTGGGCTGGAAGCCACCGGCGCAGGTGATCTTCATCGTGCTGGGGTTGGCGCCGCTGCTGGAAGCGATGACCGGCTTCGGCGTCTCGCTGATCGCCACCGTGCCGCTGCTGATGGGGCTGTTCTCGCGCCAGGCGGGGATGAAGATCGCCCTGGCCGGCATGGTCATCATGCCCTGGGGCACCCTGGGCCTGGCCACGGTAATCGGCGGCTTGCTCACCCACCTGCCGGCCAACGAGCTGGGCAGCCATTCGGCGCTGATCAGCGCGCCGGTGTTCCTGGTGCTGGCGGGCATCGCCCTGTGGCAGGCTGGCATTCGCAGCGCCCTGCCGTGGCTGGGACTGTGTGCGGTTTCGGTGCTGTTCAGCGCGGTGCTGTACGGCATCAACCGCTTTGTCGGGCCTGAGGTCTCGGGCGTGCTGGCGGGGCTGACAGTGGCCGCCGTGGGCCTGGTGATTTCGTACCTGCAGCGCAAGCGCCTGGTGCGCTGGCCGGCGGCAGCCTGGCCGTACCTGGCGCTGCTGGGGGTAATCGTCGCCTCGCGCGCAGTATTCGTACTGTCGGGCTGGGATGGCGTGTGGGTGATCAAGGGCGAGCATGTATCGTGGAAGCCGCTGGCCTCGCCGGGGCTGGCGCTGCTGATCGTCACCGTGCTGATGACCTTGCGCCAGCGCGCCGAGGGCAGCTTCCCATGGGCCTCGCTGCTCAAGCGCGCCAAGTTCCCGGTGGCGACCATCTTCCTGTTCCTGCTGCTGTCGCAGGTGATGGTCAACGCGGGCTTTCTGGTCGAGGCGCAGCGCGCCCTGCAATCGCTGTCGGGGATTTCGCTGGCGCCGACCGTGGCGCTGCTGGCCGGTATCGCCGGCTACGTCACCGGCTCCAACGTGGGCGGCAACACCCTGGTGATGCCGTCGATCGCCGCCCTGGGCAGCGACTACGGGCCATGGCTGGCGGCCATGGTCAACAGCGCCGCCGGGCATGGTGCGCTGGGCTCGCTGTCGATCCTGTCGCTGATCACCGGGCTGGCGGCCGCCAACCGCGATGAAGAGCACGGGCTGATCCGCTTCGCCTTCGGCCTGGTGGCGCTGAACATCGCCATCGTTGCTGCAACCGGGGTGGTTTTACTTTATGTTCTGGGAGGTCATTCCTAAGCTGGCATAAAGACCCCATGGATCGGTTCGAAGCACCTGATAAACGCTGGCGGAGAGTCAAGGACTGGATCATCCGCCAGATCGACAGCGGTGAATGGCCGGCGCAAACCAAGCTGCCGTCGATCCGCACCCTGGCCCGCCTGTTCGACACCAGCATCACCACCGTACAGCGGGCCCTGGCCGACCTCGAAGCCAACGCCTATGTGCTGACCGAGCCCAGGGTCGGCTACTTCGTCTCGGCAGCGGGGCGCGCCAACCCGGCCAGCCGCTTCGACTTTTCCAGCGTCACGGTCAACGTCAACCACGCGGTGGTCGCCATGCTCTCCCAGGCAGCCAGCCGCACCACCCTGTCGCTGAGCTCGGCCGTGCTGCACGGCGACCTCACCCCCCACGTGCTGCTCAACAAGTGCATGGCCACACTGGCCAGCAAGGCCGACCTGACCATCGCCGGGCTGGTGACCCCACCCGGGCATGCGGCGCTGCGCCGGCGCATTGCCGGGCTGATGCTGACCCGGGGCGTGGTCTGCGGCCCGGACGAAGTGCTAGTGACTTCCGGCGATACCGTCGCCCTGGAACTGGCCCTGGAGGCCGTGGCCCGGCGCGGCGCCACGGTGGCCATCGAAACCCCTACCTACTACGGCATCCTGCAGACCATCGAGCGCCTGGGGATGCGTGCGCTGCCCATGCGCACCCACGGCGAAACCGGCATCGACATGGAGCACCTCGAAGAGGCGCTGAAGCTCAAAAAAGTCGATGTGATCTTCCTCAACCCGACCCTGCAGAACCCGCGCGGCTTCATCATGCCCGAGGCGGCCCGCGCCAGGCTGTCGCAACTGGCCCGCGAGGCCGATGTGCCGATCATCGAGGACGACATCTTCTTCGACCTGGTACCGGAAACCGAGCGGCCACGGGCGCTCAAGAGCCATGACAGCACCGGGCAGACCATCTACTGCTCGTCGTTCTCCAAGACTGTCGCCCCAGGCTTTCGGGTGGGCTGGTGCGTGGCCGGCAAGTACCGCGATGCCATCCTCGCGCAGATGTTCTCGCGCAACCTGGCGGTGTCGAGCCTGGCGCAAAGCGCGCTGAACGAGTTCATCGGGCGCGGCTACATGGACGAGCATTGCGCCCGGCTGCGCAGCCAGTTGGCCACCGTGAATGAGGCGATGCTGGGGCTGGTGCGTTCGGCCTTTCCAGTGGACACGGTCTACGTGCCGCCGCGTGGGGGGTTCATCCATTGGCTGGAATTGCCGGCGGGGACCGATATGGCCTTGCTTCAGCAGTTGGCCCATGAGCGGGGCTACCACATCGCTGGCAGCGGGATTTTCTTCGCCGATGGCCAGCCCACCACGGGGCTGCGCCTGTGCCTGGGCAGGCCGCTGACGCCAGAACTGGCCCAGGGGCTCAAGGTACTGGGCGAGTGTGCCCGGCAGGCGCTGGAACCGCTTGCCATTGATCTGCCAACCCTGCAAATGCCTTAGACGCTCTGTGTAGGAGCGGTCTTGTGTCACGCAGGGTGGCACGGGCTTCGCCCGTGTTCGCGGGGCAAGCCCGCTCCCACAAGGATCGCGCTAGCTTTATCAGTTGAGCAAGACAGTTGCTCCTACACAGGGATCGTACAACCCGGCACAAGTTGAACCCCATAGAACGTTGACAAGCCGATTCTCACTTGATAATAATCGCCACGGTTGTACGACAACACACAACAAAAACAACAATCAGTGAAGAGTCCCATGCCAACATTCCGTTCGCGCACCCCGCGCCCGTCGCTGCACATCCGTCTCCCGATAACGCTCCCCGGCGAACCCTTGCCGCAGGCCCTGGCCACCTAGCGCCTTGCGCGCTCGACCCCTCATGCCCTGACGGGCTGAACTGAACCACCGCTGCCGTTGGCCGCCTGCGCGTGCCCGGCAATCGGCTGCCTCACATTCGGGAGCACAACAAGCATGAACATCCGCCAACCCCTGCCTTTCGCCCTGCTCGGCGCCGCCCTGCTCGGCAACCTGCCCGGTACCAGCCTGGCCGCCGGCTTCGTCGAGGATGCCAAGGCCACCCTGGGCCTGCGCAACTTCTACATCAACCGTAACTTCGTCGACCCAAGCAACCCGCAGAGCAAGGCCGAAGAGTGGACCCAGAGTTTCATCCTCGATGCCCGCTCCGGTTTCACCGAGGGCCCGGTCGGCTTCGGCGCGGATGTGCTGGGGCTGTGGTCGGTGAAGCTCGACGGCGGTGGCGGCACCTATGGCACCGCCCTGCTGCCACGTCACGACGACGGGCGCCCGGCCGACGACTTCGGCCGCCTGGCGGTGGCGGGCAAGGCGCGCATCTCCAAGACCGAACTGAAGATCGGTGAGTGGATGCCGGTGCTGCCGATCCTGCGTGCGGACGATGGCCGCTCGCTGCCGCAAACCTTTCGCGGCGGCCAGCTCACCTCCAGCGAAATCGCCGGCCTGACCCTTTACGGCGGCCAGTTCCGCGGCAACAGCCCGCGCAACGACGCGAGCATGGAAGACATGAGCTACGGCCGTGGTATCTCGGACCGCTTCAACTTCGCCGGTGGCGAGTACAAGTTCAACCAGGACCGCACTCTGGTCGGCCTGTGGAACGCGGTGCTCAAGGACGTATACGAACAGCAGTACCTGCAACTGAGCCACAGCCAGCCACTGGGCAACTGGACCCTGGGCGCCAACCTCGGTTACTTCCAGGGCGGCGAAGACGGCGCCGAGCGCGCCGGCAAACTGGACAACAAGACCTACTCGGGGATGTTCTCGGCACGGGTGGGTGGCAACACCTTCTACGTCGGCCTGCAGAAAGTCAGCGGCGACACCTGGATGCGGGTCAACGGCACCAGTGGCGGCACCCTGGCCAACGACAGCTACAACGCCAGCTTCGACAACGCCAACGAGCGCTCCTGGCAGGTGCGCCACGACTTCAACTTCGTCACCGTCGGTGTGCCGGGGCTGACCCTGATGAACCGCTACATCAGTGGTGACGACGTGCACAGCGGCGCCATCCGCGATGGCAAGGAATGGGTGCGCGAATCGGAGCTGGCCTACGTGATCCAGAGCGGGGCGTTCAAGGACCTCAGCATCAAGTGGCGCAACTCGAACATCCGCCGCAGCTTCAGCAACAACGAATTCGACGAGAACCGCCTGATCTTCAACTATCCGCTGTCGCTGCTGTGAGTGATTGACAAGCAGCGGAAGCGCTGTCGATAATCGATTTTAGTCATACGACAACCTACAACAAATGACAACTGCGAGCCTGCCATGACCACTACCCGCTTCAACCGCCTGCTCCTCACTGGCGCCGCAGGAGGCCTGGGCCAAGTGCTCCGCGAGCGCCTCCAGGGCTGCGCCGAGGTGCTGCGCCTGTCCGATATCAGCCCGATGGCGCCCGCCAGCGGCCCCCACCAGGAGGTCGTGACCTGCGACCTGGCCGACAAGGCTGCGGTGCTGGCACTGGTCGAAGGGGTGGACGCCATCGTCCACTTCGGCGGCGTATCGGTGGAGCGCTCGTTCGAGGAGATCCTCGGCCCCAACATCTGCGGCGTGTTCCATATCTACGAGGCGGCGCGCAAGCATGGGGTCAAGCGCATCATCTTCGCCAGCTCCAACCACACCATCGGCTTCTACAAACAGGACGAGCGCATCGACGCCCATGCCCTGCGCCGGCCCGACAGCTACTACGGGCTGTCCAAGTGCTACGGCGAGGACGTCGCCAGCTTCTACTTCGACCGCTATGGCATCGAGACCGTCAGCATCCGCATCGGCTCGTCGTTCCCCGAGCCGCAGAACCGGCGGATGCTCAGCTCGTGGCTGAGCTATGACGACCTCACCCAACTGATCGAGCGTGGCCTGTTCACCCCGAACGTGGGCCACACCGTGGTCTACGGCGCCTCGGCCAACCCGACGCAGTGGTGGGACAACCGCTACGCCGCGCACCTGGGCTACGCACCGAAGGACTCCTCCGAGGTGTACCAGGCCAAGGTCCAGGCGCAGCCGATGCCTGCCGCCGATGACCCGGCGATGGTCTACCAGGGTGGCGCCTTCGTCGCTGCCGGGCCTTTCGATTGAGCCATCCAGGGCCAGGAGGCCATCCATGCAAGCAGAACTGATCCTCGACGCCCGTAACGGCACCGGCGAAAGCCCGGTGTGGCACCCCAGCGAACAGGCCTTGTATTGGGTAGACATTCCCGCCGGCCAGCTGCACCGCTGGCGGGCGGCAGATGGCACGCACCAACACTGGCAGGCCGATGAAATGCTCGCCTGCATCGCCCGCAGCGCCAGCCCCGAGGGCGGCTGGATCGCCGGCATGCAGAGCGGCCTGTTCCATCTGCAACCCACCGCCCAGGGCACCCTGGCCAGCCGCCCGCTGGCTGGCGTGGCCCATGCTCGCGAGGGCATGCGCTTCAACGACGGGCGCTGCGACCGCCAGGGCCGTTTCTGGGCCGGCACCATGTTGATGGACATGCAGCAAGGCGCCACGGTTGGCGCGCTGTACCGCCACGACGGCGACGGCCAGCCGCTGCACCTGCAGCAGGACGGCATGATCGTGCCCAACGGCCTGGCCTTCAGCCCCGATGGCAGGCGCATGTACCTGTCCGACTCGCACCCCCAGGTGCAGGCCATCTGGGCCTTCGACTACGACACCGACAGCGGCACCCCGCACAACCGCCGGTTGTTCGTCGACATGCGCGATTACCCCGGCCGCCCCGACGGCGCCGCCATCGACCAGGACGGCTGCTACTGGATCTGCGGCAACGACGCAGGCCTGGTGCACCGCTTCACCCCCGACGGCAAGCTCGACCGCTCGCTGCCGGTGCCGGTGAAGAAGCCGGCCATGTGCGCCTTCGGCGGCCCTGGCCTGGACACGCTGTTCGTCACCTCGATTCGCCCCGCAGGCGTGGACCTTGCCGACCAGCCGCTGGCCGGTGGCGTGTTCGCCCTGACCCCGGGCGTCAAAGGCCTGGAGGAGCCTGCCTGGCGCAACTGAGCCTGCTCTACCGCACTGCCCACACGAACGAAACCAGACAATAACAACACCGGAGTTTCCTCATGACCTTGAAGCACAAGTGGCTACTGGCCGCCCTCCCCTTCGCCCTGTCCATGTCGGTCTCGGCCGCCACCCTGAACATCAAGTTCGCCGAGATCCACCCCAGCGGCTACCCGACCGTGGTCGCCGAAGAACACATGGGCAAGAAGCTCGAAGCGGCCAGCAACGGCGCGATCACCTTCAAGATGTTCGCCGGCGGTGTGCTGGGTTCGGAAAAGGAAGTGATCGAGCAGGCGCAGATCGGCGCGGTGCAGATGACCCGCGTGAGCCTGGGCATCGTCGGCCCGGTGGTACCGGATGTGAACGTGTTCAACATGCCGTTCGTGTTCCGCGACCACGAGCACATGCGCAAGGTCATCGATGGCGAGATCGGCCAGGAAATCCTCGACAAGATCACCAACTCCGACTTCAACCTGGTGGCCCTGGCCTGGATGGACGGTGGCACCCGCAGCCTCTACACGAAAAAGCCGGTGCGCAGCATCGAAGACCTCAAGGGCATGAAGATCCGCGTGCAGGGCAACCCGCTGTTCCTCGACATGATGAACGCCATGGGCGGCAACGGCATCGCCATGGACACCGGGGAAATCTTCAGCGCCCTGCAGACCGGGGTGATCGACGGCGCCGAGAACAACCCGCCGACCCTGCTGGAGCACAACCATTACCAGAGCGCCAAGTACTTCACCCTGACCGGCCACCTGATCTTGCCGGAACCGGTAGTGATGTCGAAAACCACCTGGGAAAAGCTCACCCCCGAGCAGCAGACCCTGGTCAAGACTGTCGCCCGCGAGGCGCAGATGGAAGAGCGTGCACTGTGGGACGCCAAGTCGGCTGCCAGTGAAGCCAAGCTCAAGGCGGCGGGCGTGGAGTTCATCAGCGTCGACAAGAAGCCGTTCTTCGACGCCACCGCCCCCGTGCGGGAAAAGTACGGTGCGCAATACGCCGACCTGATGAAGCGCATCGCCGAGGTCCAGTAACCCCGGCTCCGTTCCCAGATGACTCCTGCAGGGCGGCACGCGCCACCCTGCAGCTTCGGTGATGCCCTATGAAAAATTCATTCCTGCGTCTGAACGACGCCCTGTACCGCGGCTGTATCTGGATCGCCGGCCTGTCGATCCTGACCATGACGCTGATCATTCCCTGGGGCATCTTCGCCCGCTACGTGCTGGGCACCGGCTCCAGCTGGCCGGAGCCGGTGGCGATCCTGCTGATGGTGGTGTTCACCTTCCTCGGCGCGGCGGCCAGCTACCGCGCCGGGGCACACATGGCGGTGGCGATGCTCACCGACCGCCTGCCACCCGCCCAGCGCCAGGCTGCGGCAGTGCTGGTGCAGTTGCTGATGCTACTGGTGTGCGTGTTCATGACCTGGTACGGCTACAAGCTGTGCGTGACCACCTGGAAGCAGTTCCTCGCCACCCTGCCGTCGGTGCGGGTCGGGCTGACCTACGCGCCGATCCCGATCGGTGGCGCGATCACCCTGGTATTCGTGCTGGAAAAACTCATCCTCGGCGATCAAAGCCAGCGCCAGGTGATGCGCTTTGACGTCGTCGAAGCCAACGAAGGAGCGGCATGATGGATGCGTTGATTCTGATAGGCAGCTTCCTCGCGCTGATCCTGCTGGGCATGCCAGTGGCCTATGCCCTGGGCCTGTCGGCGCTGATCGGTGCGTGGTGGATCGATATCCCGCTGCAGGCCATGATGATCCAGGTGGCCAGTGGGGTTAACAAGTTCTCGCTGCTGGCCATTCCGTTCTTCGTGCTGGCCGGCGCGATCATGGCCGAAGGCGGAATGTCGCGGCGGCTGGTGGCGTTCGCCGGGGTGCTGGTGGGCTTCGTGCGCGGCGGCTTGTCGCTGGTCAATATCACCGCCTCGACCTTCTTCGGCGCGATCTCCGGCTCGTCGGTGGCCGACACCGCCTCGGTCGGTTCGGTGCTGATCCCGGAAATGGAACGCAAGGGCTACCCACGGGAGTTCTCCACCGCCGTCACCGTCAGCGGCTCGGTGCAGGCGCTACTCACCCCACCCAGCCACAACTCGGTGCTGTACTCGCTGGCGGCCGGGGGCACGGTGTCGATTGCCTCGCTGTTCATGGCCGGGGTGATGCCTGGGCTGTTGATGAGCGCGATTCTGATGGGCATGTGCCTGATCTTCGCGAAAAAACGCAACTACCCCAAGGGCGAGGTGATCCCGCTGCGCCAGGCGCTGAAAATCGCCGGTGAGGCGCTGTGGGGCCTGATGGCAATGGTGATCATCCTCGGCGGCATTCTGTCCGGGGTATTCACCGCCACCGAGTCGGCAGCGATCGCCGTGGTCTGGTCGTTCTTCGTGACCATGTTCATCTACCGCGACTACAAGTGGCGCGACCTGCCCAAGCTGATGCACCGCACGGTGCGGACCATCTCCATCGTGATGATCCTGATCGGCTTCGCGGCGAGCTTCGGCTACGTCATGACGCTGATGCAGATCCCGTCGAAGATCACCACGCTGTTCCTGACCCTGTCGGACAACCGCTACGTGATCCTGATGTGCATCAACTTCATGTTGCTGCTGCTGGGCGCGGTGATGGACATGGCGCCGTTGATCCTGATCCTCACACCGATCCTGCTGCCGGTGATCACCGGTATCGGCGTGGACCCGGTGCACTTCGGCATGATCATGCTGGTCAACCTGGGGATCGGCCTGATCACCCCACCGGTGGGGGCGGTGCTGTTCGTCGGCTCGGCGATCGGCAAGGTCAGCATCGAATCCACGGTCAAGGCACTGCTGCCGTTCTACCTGGCGCTGTTCCTGGTGCTGATGGCGGTGACCTACATTCCGGCCATCTCGCTGTGGCTGCCGAGCGTGGTGCTGTAATGCCACAAGGCGGGCCTTGATGGCCCGCCCTCCCCTGCAAACGGACCCTGCATCATGGCTGTCGCCCTCGCTACGCCTCACCTCTTCCCCCGCAAACTGGCGGTAGCGCTGCTGGCGCTGCTGGCCTGTTGCTTCGCCGGCAACCACATTGCCGCGCGCATCGCCTTCGACAACGACACCGGCGTATTGCTGGCCATCCTCTGCCGCTCGGGCCTGACCCTGCTGGCCCTGGGTGGCCTGCTGCTGTGGCAACGCCAGCCGCTGGGGCTGCCTGCCGGCGCGTGGCGCTGGCAATTGCTGCTGGGCCTGCTGATCGCCACCCAGAGCCTGTGCCTGTACTCGGCCGTGGCCCGCATTCCGGTGGCCTTGGCGCTGCTGGTGGGCAACACCTTCCCGATCCTGCTGGCGCTGTTGACCTGGGCCCTCGGCGGGCCGCGGCCAACCCGGCGCACCGCCGTGCTGATGGGCTTGATCCTGTTCGGTCTGGTGCTGGCGCTGGACGTGCCCTCACGCTTGAACGGCAGCGCCGAGGCCACCCCGGACTGGACCCTGGGGGTGAGCCTGGCGTTCTGCGCTGCCTGCGTATTCGCCTGCGCCTTGTGGATCACCGACCACAAGCTGGCTGGGGTACGCGGCCCGGTGCGCAGCATGCTGACCCTGCTGATCGTGTTCGCCAGCATGCTGCTGGCCGGCGCCGGTGGCCTGATGCCGGCCGGGCTGGCGCTGCCGGCCAGCAGTGGCGGCTGGTTGGCCCTGGCCAGCCTGGTGGTGCTGTACGGCACGGCCTTCACCCTGCTGTTCGTGTGCATGCCGCGGCTGAACATGGCGCAGAACGCCCCGGTGATGAACATCGAGCCGATCGCCACCCTGCTGCTGGGCTGGGCCCTGCTCGGCCAGCTACTCAATACCCTGCAGCTGCTCGGCGCCGCCGTGGTGGTGTGCGGGATCGTCCTGTTGACCTATCGCAAGGCGGGCTGAAGCTGCCTGCAACCTTGGAGCGCTTAGATGCCTGTGCCTGAACTGCACCTGCAAGACCGTCTGACCCGCCTGAGCCTGGCGCCTACCCTGGGCGCCAGCCTGGTCAACTGGCAGGTCAAGGCCAGCGGCCAGGCGCTGCTGCGCCACAGTGATGCCGCCGCCCTGGCCAGCGGATCGCCACGGCGCCTGGGCTGCTACCTGCTGGCGCCCTGGTCGAACCGCATCGCTGAGGGCGGTTTCCAGTGCCCTGACGGCTGGCTGGCGCTGGCGCCCAATACCGACCATGACCCCTACCCTATCCATGGCAGTGCCTGGCACCAGCCCTGGCAGGTCGACAACGTGGATGACGGCCATGCCCGCCTGAGCCTGGACAGCCAGGTGCCCTTTGCTTACCACGCGACCCTGGACGTGCGCCTGGATGAAGGCTGCCTGACCCTTGAGCTTGAAGTGACCCACCTCGACCCACGGCCGACCTGGCATGGGCTGGGCTTTCACCCGTACTTTCCGCGCTTCGCCGACACCCGCTTGCTGGCGCCCGCGCAGCAGGTGTGGGTGGGTGATGAGGGGCAGTTGCCCTCGCGCCAGGCCACGATCCCGCCGCAATGGTGTTTCGACACGCCGCAGGCATTGCCCAGCGAGGTGGTCGATCATGCCTTCAGCGGTTGGCAAGGCGCCTGCAGCATTATCCAGCCGACGGCGGGTTATCGCCTCGATTGCCATGCCAGGGGTGCCGATCACTACCTGCTGTACTGCCCCCAGGGGCAGGGGTTCTTCTGCTTCGAGCCGGTCAGCCACCCGATCAACGCCCATCATTTGCCCGATCGGCCGGGCTTGCGGCTGCTGCGCCAGCATGAACGGCTGCACCTGGGTTTCAGCCTGCAGTACCAGGCGCTGGCACCGACTGAAAACGTCAAAGGGGCTGCAAGCAGCCCCTTTGATACAAACGCAACGGGGTCAACGGCCCGAGCCGAGCACCACCTGCGCCTCTAAAGGTGCCGCCTCACGGGGTTCGCTGCGCAGTTCGCGCGCCAGGTTCCACACCACTAACGCAGCAACGATGTCGAACGCCGCCAGCACCACGAACAGCGGGCTGTAGCCGATCTGCGTGACCAGGATGCCGAACACCAGGGTGAACACCGCCGCCCCCAGGTAGCCGAACATGCCGCCCATGCCGGTGGCGGTCGCCACCTGGTCCTTGCTGAACGAGTCGGAGGTGATCGAGTAAAGCGCGCCGGACAATGTCTGGTGGGCAAAACCGCCGATGCACAGCAGCAGGATCGCCGTGTACGGGCTTTCCACCAGGCCGATGCAGGCGGGGCCGATCATGCAGCTGGCGCCGAACACCAGGACCATCTTGCGCGAGGTGAACAGCGACACCTTGCAGTAGCGGTGGAACAGCGGGCTCAGGTAACCGCCCAGCACACAACCGATATCCGCGGCCAGGAACGGCAGCCAGGCGAACATCGCCACTTCCTTGATGTTCATGTGCCGCTCGGTCATCAGGTACAGCGGGATCCAGGCGTTGAAGGTCTGCCAGGCCGGCTCGGAGAGGATCCGCGCCGAGGCGATGGCGTAGAAGTTGCGCTCCTTGAAGATGCGCTTCCAGGCGCCCTTGACCCGCGCCTCTTGCTTGAAGTGGGCTTCCTGGCCGGACAGGATGTAGTCGCGCTCCGCTGCACTCAGGCGCTTCTGGTCCTTGGGGTGCTTGTACAGCAGCATCCACAGCAGGGTCCAGACGATCCCCGAGGCACCGACGATGACGAACGCCAGTTGCCAGCCGCTGTGCAGGATGGCCCAGACCACCAGCGGCGGCGCCAGCAACGCGCCCAATGACGAACCGATGTTGAACCAGCCGATGGCCACCGAACGCTCTTTGGCCGGGAACCATTCGGTGGTGGCCTTGACGCCGGCAGGCAGGCCGGCGGCTTCGGTCATCCCCAGCAACCCGCGCATGAACGCCAGGCTCTGCCAGCCGCTGGCCAGCGCCGCCCCGGCACAGGCCAGCGACCAGGCCAGGGCGAACACCGCAAAGCCCAGCTTGGTACCAATGAAGTCGATGACCCAGCCGGCGATGGGTTGCATCAGGGCGTAGCAGATCTGCCAGGTGGCGACGATCTTGGCGTATTGCTCGGTACTGATGGAGAGGTCGGACATCAAGGTGGGGGCAGCCACCGAGAGGGTATTGCGGGCGAGGTAGTTGACGACCAGTCCAGCCGTGACAAGGCTGACCATCCACCAACGGATGCCTTTAATGCTCATGGGTCACCTGAATTATTTTTAGAGTTGCTGGTGATTGCCCGCGGTCGCACGGGCGACTTGAGACAAATTGTTTCAGGCGAGAGAGTGCCATGTCATAGGTCGTCGTACAACAATTTTAAGCGATCGCGTAGACGTATTGACCTCTGATTGAGCTATATCGGGGCTTTCATATGCCTTGCGTGGGAAGCCTGGATGGGGAAATCACCTAGTTGTACGATGTCGCGAAGATCAGCTTAGATGGTGCTGGGCACGCAGGTGCTCGGCCAGCATGTCGATGAAGGTGCGTACCTTGGTCGAGCCGTACTTGCTCTCACGGTGCAGCACATGGATCGGCCAGGGCGCTTCTTCGTACTCGGCAAGGATCACCTGCAGCCGCCCGGCCGCCAGCTCGTCGGCCACCTGGTAGGACAGCAGCCGGGCAATACCCAGCCCGGCACTGGCGGCGGCGATGGCCGCGTCGTTGCTGGTCACGGTCAGGCGGGGCTTCATGCGGATCAGGGTCGGGTCGTCGATGGCGCCGAAGCGCCAGTCGGTGCGTGGCGAAAGAACGCCGGCGGCGATGATCGCGTGGCCTTGCAGCTCGCTCAGATGGCGTGGGGTGCCGTGTTGTTCGAGATACTCCGGCGAGGCGCACAGCAGCCTGCGCATGCTACCCACGCGCAGGGCCTTGAGGCCGGAGTCGGGTAGCTGGCCGATCCTTACCGCCACATCCATGCCCTCCTCGACCAGGTTCACCACCCGGTCGAGGAAGTAGGCCGATACGTCCACCTCGGGGTACTGCTGCAGGTAGCGGACGATGCAGGGCATGACGAACTTCTTGCCGAACAGAATCGGCGCGGTCACGGCCAGGTCGCCCTTGGGCGCGGCGTTGATGCCGGCGGCCGCTTCGTTGGCTTCGATGATGCTGGCGAGGATATGCCGGGTATCTTCCAGGTAGCGCCCGCCGGCTTCGGTCAGGCGCACGCTGCGGGTGGTGCGCAGCAGCAGCTTGACCCCGAGTTGTTCTTCCAGGGCCGTGACGGCACGGGTCACTGCCGCCGGGGATATCGCCAGGCGGCGGGCAGCGGCGGCGAAGCTTTCCAGTTCGCCGACGGCGACGAACACCTTCATCAGGTGAATCTGGTCCATGCGGGCTCCTGGGCCTCGGGGGTGCGGGGGATTATCCGTTATAGCGGGGTTTTGTGCTGGCTTCACCGGCCCCATCGCCGGCAAGCCGGCTCCCACACAGTGGACTGCCCCCAAGAAGTTGGACACCAATCCAACCCTTGGGGGATTTATGGGCAAGTACACCGAGCGCTTCAAGCT
>NZ_VZZR01000075.1:0-40067 GCF_009650555.1 Pseudomonas sp. EMN2 | reverse complement strand
TCCGTTGTCGCTGGAAGTGGGGCGCATTATAAGGGGATCTGAAACCCCGTCAACCTTTAATTTCAAGAAAGTGTCATCTGCCTGAAAACAAAGCGGGGAGGCCTGTCGGCCTCCCCGCTCTCTATATAGCTGGAGCGTCAGAGCACGCCAGCAGTGCGCAGCTCGTGCACCGCCATCGCATCCAGCCCCAGCACATCACTCAACACTGCCTCGGTATGCTCCCCCAGCAGCGGAGGTGCCTGCCGGTACTCCACCGGTGTCTCCGACAACCGGATGGGGCTGGCCACCTGCGGCACATTCCCCGCCAACGGGTGCGGGATGTTCACCGCCAGCCCCCGAGCCAACACCTGCGGATCCTGGAACATCTGCGCCAGGTCGTTGATGGGACCACAAGGCACACCAGCCTTCTCCAGCTCACTCACCCATTGAGCCGTAGTCTTGAACACCGTGGCCTGGCGAATCAGCGGAATCAACTCGGCCCGATTGGCCACACGCTGCTTATTAGTAGCGAACCTCGGATCATCCGCCCACTGCGGCTGCCCAGCCACTTCGGCAAATTTGCGGAACTGCCCATCATTACCCACGGTGAGAATGAAATTGCCATCCGCCGTCGGAAAATCCTGGTAAGGCACGATATTGGGATGCGCATTACCCAACCGCCGCGGCGAGTTTCCTGTGGTGAGGTAGTTCATCGCCTGGTTGGCCAGGCAAGCCACCTGAACATCCAGCAAGGCCATATCGATATGCTGGCCAACCCCGGCCTGGTCCCGATGGGCGAGGGCAGCCAGGATCGCCACCGTCGAGTACAGGCCAGTCAGGATGTCGGTCAAGGCCACACCAACCTTCATCGGCCCGGCACCTTCCTCACCTTCCGGCCGCCCGGTCAGGCTCATCAGCCCGCCCAACCCCTGGATCATGAAGTCGTAGCCGGCACGCTTGGCATACGGCCCGGTCTGGCCGAAGCCTGTGATCGAGCAATAGATAAGCTCCGGGTTGATCGCCTTCAGGCTCTGGTAATCCAGACCATAGGCCGCCAGCCCGCCGACCTTGAAGTTCTCGATGACGATGTCCGACTTGGCCGCCAGCTCGCGCACCAGGCGCTGGCCTTCAGGCTGAGTAAAGTCGATGGTCACCGAGCGTTTGTTGCGGTTGGCCGACAGATAGTAGGCCGCCTCACTGGTGTTCTCGCCACGCGAGTCCTTGAGGAAGGGCGGGCCCCAGGCACGGGTATCGTCACCCGAGCCCGGGCGCTCGACCTTGATCACATCGGCACCAAGGTCGGCGAGGATCTGGCCGGACCATGGGCCGGCGAGCACCCGAGAAAGGTCCAGCACCCGCAGATGTGAAAGCGCACCCATGGCCTGGCTCCTCTATTAATAGAACGCCTGGATACCGGTTTGCGCACGCCCGAGGATCAGCGCATGCACGTCGTGGGTACCTTCATAGGTGTTGACCACCTCAAGGTTGACCAAGTGGCGGGCCACGCCGAACTCGTCGGAGATACCGTTGCCGCCCAGCATGTCACGCGCCATGCGGGCGATATCCAGCGCCTTGCCGCAGGAGTTGCGCTTCATGATCGAAGTGATTTCCACCGCAGCGGTGCCTTGGTCCTTCATCTGCCCCAGACGCAGGCAACCTTGCAGGGCCAGGGTGATTTCGGTCTGCATGTCGGCCAGTTTTTTCTGGATCAGCTGGTTGGCGGCGAGCGGGCGGCCGAACTGCTGGCGGTCCAGGGTGTACTGGCGCGCGGTGTGCCAGCAAGCTTCGGCGGCGCCCAGTGCACCCCACGAGATGCCGTAGCGAGCCGAGTTCAAGCAGGTGAACGGGCCTTTAAGACCGCGCACGTCCGGGAAGATGTTCTCTTCCGGGACAAACACGTTGTCCATGACGATCTCACCGGTGATCGAGGCGCGCAGGCCAACCTTGCCGTGGATGGCCGGGGCACTGAGGCCTTGCCAGCCTTTCTCCAGGACAAAGCCGCGAATGTCGCCGGCATCATCCTTGGCCCAGACCACGAACACATCGGCGATCGGGCTGTTGGTAATCCACATCTTGCTGCCGGTCAGGCGATAGCCGCCGTCGACCTTGCGCGCCCGAGTGATCATCGAGCCCGGGTCGGAACCATGGTTGGGTTCGGTCAGGCCGAAGCAGCCAATCCACTCACCGCTGGCCAGCTTGGGCAGGTATTTCTGCTTCTGTGCTTCGGTACCGAACTCGTTGATCGGCACCATGACCAGCGACGACTGCACGCTCATCATCGAGCGGTATCCCGAGTCGATGCGCTCCACCTCACGCGCAATCAGACCGTAGCACACGTAGTTGAGGCCGCTGCCACCGTACTGTTCAGGGATGGTCGCGCCCAGCAGGCCGACTTCACCCATCTCGCGGAAGATCGCCGGGTCGGTTTGTTCGTGACGGAAGGCTTCCAGCACACGCGGCGCCAACTTGTCCTGGGCGAACTGGAAGGCGCTGTCACGCACCATGCGCTCTTCTTCAGTGAGCTGCTGATCCAGCAGCAGCGGGTCGATCCAGTTGAAGCTTGCTTTACCGGCCATGTGCGTGTTCCTCGAAACAAAGATGGGAGCGGATTCTTGCGTTGCATTGATCCTAGGCTTGATCGGCTATCGGGACAAACGAGGATTGCGCACGCTTTAGTGATATTTTCTCACTCCGTGATCGGCGAAACGCCGTACTGACGAGCATACAAGTGAGGTTGACGTACATGCGCCGCAAGATCCCCAGCACCACCGCCCTGGTCTGCTTCGAGGCGGCCGCGCGTCACGAGAGCTTTACCAAGGCCGCCCACGAACTGGCCCTGACCCAGGGCGCCGTCTGTCGGCAGATCGGTGGGCTGGAGGCGTTCCTCAACGTCGAACTGTTCCGCCGTTCGCGCCGGGGCGTGAAGCTCACCGAGGCAGGCCTGTCCTATAGCCGCCAGGTGGCCAGCCAACTGGACGCCGTAGAGCGCGACACCTTGTCAGTCATGCGCCAGCAGGGTGCCAACGTGATCGAGCTGGCTGTGGTGCCGACCTTCGGCACCCAGTGGTTGCTGCCACGCCTGAAGGACTTCCAGCAACGCCACCCGGAAGTCACGGTCAACCTGACCAACCGCACCCGGCCGTTCCTGTTCGCCGACACGCCCTTCGATGCGGCGATCTACTTCGGCGACGCCGACTGGTCCGGCACCCAGGCTCATCGCCTGATGGGAGAAAACCCGGTACCGGTGTGCAGCCCGAAGCTGCTGGGCGGGCAGGGCGATCTCGACGCCCAGCGCATCGCCGAGCTGCCCCTGCTGCAGCAGACCACCCGCCCGTATGCCTGGCGGCAATGGTTCGATGGGCTGGGCATGAGCGTTGAACGCGACATGACAGGTCCGCGCTATGAACTGTTCTCGATGCTCGCCCAGGCGGCCATGCACGAAATGGGCATTGCGTTGATCCCACCGTTCCTGATCCAGCGCGAGCTGGAGGAGGGCAGGTTGGTGGTCGCTAACAGGCATGCCCTGTCCAGCGACAAGGCCTACTATCTGATGATTCCAGAGCGCAAGGTGGAGTCTGCGTCACTACGGGCTTTCCGTGACTGGCTGATAGCACAGGCAAAGCAGTACACTGCAAAAGCCGATAAGCTGACCCCGTAGTCAATTATTTTTAACACCTACAGATATATGTATTTGTCGCAAATACGTAATCTGTTCCGGCTGACCTGAAAAACCCTATCAACCCTAGTTACCATGCGGGTTTGACGGTTATTTTGCGACATTCATGGCAGCAAGGCCGAAAACAGCCGATTTTTTTTCAAATTTTCCCCTAAGCTCCGAATAGCGCGTGCTTGACGGGTTTGTTTCGAATCATTGCGACATACGGTCACAGGGTGACTTGTAGTTTTGAGTTCGTTTCGCTTCAGAACCGGTTGTGGCCCCAATGGTTCATCTGCAAAATGCCTTCCCGCCCCGGATTCAGGCGGAGTCGTGCTCTACGACCACCCAGCGCGCCACCCGAAGTGAGCTGGTTCAAACAAACACAAAAAGGTCACCGCAGGAGACAAAGTCGTGCACATTGGTGTTCCTCTCGAGACGCAGACGGGTGAGACAAGGGTCGCCGCGACCCCGGAAACCATCAAGAAACTGGTTGGCCAGGGCCATCAGGTCACCGTACAACGGGGGGCAGGGCTCAAGGCCAGCATTCCGGACAGTGCCTATGAGGCCGTTGGCGCCGCGCTGGGTGAAGCGACCGATGCCTTCGGCGCGCAGCTAGTGCTCAAGGTGGTTGCACCCAACGACCAGGAACTGGCGCTGATCAACAGCGGCAGCGTGCTGGCCGGCATGCTCAACCCGTTCAACAGCGAGCTGATCGGCAAGATGGCCGAGCGTGGCATCACCGCCTTCGCCCTGGAAGCCGCGCCGCGTACCTCGCGGGCCCAGAGCCTCGACGTGCTGTCGTCGCAAGCCAACATTGCCGGCTACAAGGCCGTGCTGCTGGCCGCGCATCACTACCCACGCTTCATGCCCATGCTGATGACCGCCGCTGGCACCGTAAAGGCCGCCCGTGTGCTGATCCTCGGCGCTGGCGTCGCCGGCCTGCAGGCCATCGCCACGGCCAAACGCCTGGGTGCGGTGATCGAAGCCTCCGACGTGCGCCCCGCCGTGAAAGAGCAGATCGAGTCGCTGGGCGCCAAGTTCCTCGACGTGCCGTACGAGACCGATGAAGAGCGCGAGTGCGCCGAAGGCGTCGGCGGTTACGCCCGCCCCATGCCGGCCAGCTGGATGCAACGCCAGGCCCAGGCCGTCCACGAGCGCGCCAAACAGGCCGATATCGTCATCACCACTGCGCTGATCCCCGGGCGCAAGGCGCCGACGCTGCTCAGCGCCGAGACCGTCGCGCAGATGAAACCCGGCTCGGTGGTGATCGACCTCGCGGCGGCCCAGGGCGGCAACTGCCCGCTGACCGTCGCTGACCAGGTGGTACAGGCAAACGGCGTGACCATCGTCGGCCCGACCAACCTGCCAGCCCAGGTCGGCGCAGACGCCTCCGCGCTGTACGCCCGCAACCTGCTGGACTTCATGAAGCTGCTGTTCGACAAGGACGGCGCGCTGGTGATCAACCTCGAAGACGACATCGTCGCCGCGTGCCTGATGTGCCGCGACGGCCAGGTCGTACGCAAGAACGGCTGAGGAGCTCGACAATGGAAGACCTGCTGATTTCCCACGGCATCTACAACCTGATCATCTTCGTGCTGGCCATCTACGTGGGCTACCACGTGGTCTGGAACGTCACCCCGGCACTGCACACCCCACTGATGGCCGTCACCAACGCCATTTCGGCGATCGTCATCGTCGGCGCCATGCTCGCGGCCGCGCTGACCGTCACCCCGGCCGGCAAAGTGATGGGCACCCTCGCCGTGGCGCTGGCCGCGGTCAATGTGTTCGGTGGCTTCCTGGTCACCCGCCGCATGCTGGAAATGTTCAAGAAGAAAACCAAGAACGAGGCGCAGAAGTAAGCATGAGCATGAATCTGGTAACGCTTCTGTACCTGGTCGCCTCGATCTGCTTCATCCAGGCGCTCAAGGGTCTCTCGCACCCCACCACCTCACGCCGGGGCAACCTGTTCGGCATGATCGGCATGGGTATCGCCATCCTCACCACGGTCGGGCTGATCTACAAGCTTGGCGCCGAACTGGCCACTGCCGGCATCGGTTATGTCATCGTCGGCCTGCTGGTCGGCGGCAGCGCCGGTTCGATCATGGCCAAGCGCGTCGAGATGACCAAGATGCCCGAGCTGGTTGCGTTCATGCACAGCATGATCGGCCTGGCCGCGGTGTTCATCGCCATTGCCGCGGTACTCGAGCCGCAATCGCTGGGCATCGTCGCCAGCATCAGCGACCCGATCCCCACCGGTAACCGCCTGGAGCTGTTCCTCGGCGCGGCCATTGGTGCCATCACCTTCTCCGGCTCGGTCATCGCGTTCGGCAAGCTATCGGGCAAGTACAAGTTCCGCCTGTTCCAGGGCGCACCGGTACAGTTCGCCGGCCAGCACAAGCTGAACCTGATCCTCGGCCTTGCCACCATTGCCCTGGGCCTGCTGTTCACCTTCACCGGCCACTACAGCGCCTTCACCCTGATGCTGGCCCTGGCCTTCATCATGGGCGTGCTGATCATCATCCCGATCGGCGGCGCCGACATGCCGGTGGTGGTGTCGATGCTCAACAGCTACTCGGGCTGGGCGGCCGCAGGTATCGGCTTCTCGCTGAACAACTCGATGCTGATCATCGCCGGCTCCCTGGTGGGTTCCAGCGGTGCGATCCTCTCGTACATCATGTGCAAGGCGATGAACCGTTCGTTCTTCAACGTCATCCTCGGCGGCTTCGGCGGCGATACCGACGCAGGTGCGGCGCAAGGCTCCAAAGAGCAGCGCCCGGTGAAGTCCGGTTCGGCCGACGACGCTACCTTCCTGCTGAGCAATGCCGACAGCGTGATCATCGTTCCCGGCTACGGCCTGGCGGTGGCCCGCGCCCAGCACGCGCTCAAAGAGCTGACCGAGAAGCTGGTGCACAACGGCGTGACCGTGAAGTACGCGATCCACCCGGTTGCCGGGCGTATGCCAGGCCACATGAACGTACTGCTGGCCGAAGCGGAGGTGCCGTACGACCAGGTGTTCGAGATGGAAGACATCAACGCCGAGTTCGGTCAGGCCGACGTGGTACTGGTGCTGGGCGCCAACGACGTGGTCAACCCGGCGGCGAAGAACGATCCCAAGTCGCCGATCGCCGGCATGCCGATCCTCGAAGCGTTCAAAGCCAAGACCATCATCGTGAACAAGCGCTCCATGGCCAGCGGCTATGCCGGCCTGGACAACGAACTGTTCTACCTGGACAAGACCATGATGGTGTTCGGTGACGCCAAGAAAGTCATCGAGGACATGGTCAAGGCCGTGGACTGATACCCGCCTCTATATATAGAAGCGTCTAAAGCCCCCGGGTGTTATGCCCGGGGGCTTTTTCATTTGCATGATCCAGATCAACGGCTCTATTCCAAGGCTTCGCCTACGACCATGGTCGCGGGACGGCACCGGGCTAAATCTCTAGACTGCGCTTCCAGTAGCTTCAGTAGCCTGAGATAACAATCCATGTACCGTGATCGCATCCGCTTGTCCTCCCTGCACAGCAAGGTAATGAGTGCGGCTGACGCCGCTGGCCTGATCGAGGACGGCATGACCGTCGGCATGAGCGGCTTCACCCGCGCCGGCGAAGCCAAGGCCGTGCCCCACGCACTGGCCGAGCGCGCCAAGCTGTCGCCGCTGAAAATCAGCCTGATGACCGGCGCCAGCCTGGGCAACGACCTCGACAAGCAACTGACCGAAGCCGGCGTACTCGCCCGACGCATGCCGTTCCAGGTCGACAGCACCCTGCGCAAGGCCATCAACGACGGCCAAGTGATGTTCATCGACCAGCACCTGTCGGAAACCGTCGAGCAGTTGCGCAACAAGCAGCTGACCCTGCCGGACATCGCGGTCATCGAAGCAGTGGCGATCACCGAAGAAGGCCATATCGTGCCGACCACCTCCGTCGGCAACTCGGCCAGCTTCGCGATCTTCGCCAAGCAGGTCATCGTCGAGATCAACCTGTCGCACAACGCCAACCTCGAAGGCCTGCAC
Source organism: Pseudomonas sp. EMN2 (assembly GCF_009650555.1). Lineage (NCBI taxonomy): Bacteria > Pseudomonadati > Pseudomonadota > Gammaproteobacteria > Pseudomonadales > Pseudomonadaceae > Pseudomonas > Pseudomonas sp. EMN2. Next base: position 32,418 of record NZ_VZZR01000075.1, on the reverse strand, counting down.
GACATCTATATCCCGACCTACCGCCCGACCCGCACGCCGATCCCGCTGGTGAAAGTCGATGACCGCATCGGCAGCACCGCAATCCCGATCGACCCGGCCAAGATCGTCGGCATCGTCATCAGCGACCAGCCGGACTCACCGTCCACCGTGCTGCCGCCAGACCACGAGACCCAGGGCATCGCCGACCACCTGATCGCCTTCCTCAAGGGCGAAGTGGACGCCGGCCGCATGACCAACAAGCTCGGCCCGCTGCAAGCCGGCATCGGCAGCATCGCCAACGCCGTGATGTGCGGCCTGATCGAATCTCCGTTCGAAGACCTGACCATGTACTCCGAAGTGCTGCAGGACTCGACCTTCGACCTGATCGACGCCGGTAAGCTGAGTTTCGCCTCGGGCAGCTCGATCACCCTGTCGAGCCGCCGCAATGCCGACGTGTTCGGCAACCTCGAGCGCTACAAGGACAAACTGGTGCTGCGCCCGCAGGAGATCTCCAACCACCCTGAAGTGGTGCGTCGCTTAGGGATCATCGGCATAAACACGGCGCTGGAGTTCGACATCTACGGCAACGTCAACTCCACCCACGTCTGCGGCACCCGGATGATGAACGGAATTGGTGGTTCCGGCGACTTCGCCCGCAATGCCCACCTGGCGATCTTCGTCACCAAGTCGATCGCCAAGGGCGGCGCAATTTCCAGCGTCGTGCCCATGGTCAGCCACGTCGACCACACCGAACACGATGTCGACATCCTGGTCACCGAACAGGGCCTGGCCGACCTGCGCGGCCTGGCGCCACGCGAGCGTGCCCGCGCGATCATCGACAACTGTGTGCACCCGGACTATCGCGCTGCGTTGAACGACTACTTCGAACGCGCCTGCCAGCGCGGCGGCCACACCCCGCACATCCTGCGCGAAGCCCTGAGCTGGCACGAGAACCTGGAAGAAAGCGGGCGCATGCTGGCTGGTTGATTCACCAGCGCTGTACCCATCGCGGGGCAAGCCCGCTCCCACCGTGGGAGCGGGCTTGCCCCGCGATCGTTTTGCTTAAATGAGCCATCTGTGGGAGCGGGTTTACCCGCAAATGCTGCAGTGGCCATACAGACGCTTTCGTGGGTAAACCCGCTCCCACAGCCAACCGGTAACCAGATAAATAAAACTGTACTACTGTACTGGTAATTATCTGCTTCCGCCCCGCACCATTTCCTACAAAATCCAAAATTCGCACCAAATCAGTGCAGACCAGTACAGTTACGCCAATTTCGGGTGCAACAGTAGGATTACACAGTTAACTGAGCCATCGCTTTACTACATAACTGTATCTACTGTTATGGACAGCAGAGGAGGAAGATGGGCACCAGTTAAATCACTCCCTAATGCCGCCACAAGCGGAAGGATGAAACATCATGGAACGCACCCTCAGTTCCGGTCTGGTTTTCGAAAGCAACGCCCAAGCTTCCCACGCTGCCCTGCCTCTGCGCGCCCTGTCGACCCTGCTGCTGTGGCAACGCCGCATGGCCAGCCGCCGTCAGCTGGCTCGCCTCGACTCCCGCCTGCTGGCCGACGCCGGTATCAGCGAGTCGCAGCGCTACGAAGAGCTGAGCAAGCCGTTCTGGCGCTAAGCCTCGGCAGCCGGCCAACGCCGGCACCGCGAATACACAAGAACCCGTCGCCGGAAACCGCGACGGGTTTTTTGTTTGTCCGCCGCGAGATAGAGCCATCGCAGCGCAACAGGTACAGTTTTACAAAACTTGTTATTGATAGGTACAGTTACCAAATGTGGTTCTTTGCCGCCCCAGGCGCTTGAACCGAGGCGTGTTACGCTTGTCCTACACGCCTGGCAACACCGTACCGTGACGAGCCAAGCGAGCGTCCGATAACCAGAACCATCCAGACCCTGCGCAGGAGTCCCCCATCATGTCCCGTTATCATCTGTTCGCCGCCGCCGCGCTGCTGTCCCTCGCCGGTGCGGCTAATGCCACCAGCTTCGTGGTGACCACCGACGCGGTAGTCGGTGCCGTTGCCGCAACCACCGATGCCACCTCCGACGTCACCTCGTCCTTCCGCGATGACAAGATTGTGCAGGCGGCCCGTGACGACGCCGCCAGCTTCGTTGGCAGCGAAGGCGCGATCCGTGGCGCCAAACTGGAAAGCGCCCTGGTGCACATTCGCCAGCAGCAGCCCACGCTGCAAGCCAGCGACGCACAACTGGCCCGCGCCATCCTCGCGCTCTAACACAAGCCTTCACACCCGGATTCACTGGCCCCGGCCGGTGCATCCGGGGTAGCCTTCGCTGCCCGAAACCACCGCCTAGAGAGCCCATGCGTTATCTGCCGCCAGTGCTGTTAGCCCTCGCCGGTATGGGAAGCGCCCATGCCATGGATGTCACCACCCAGAGCCTCGTTGCCACCGGCTATGTCACCAGCCAGGTGACCACCGCGCCGTTCGATCGCAAGGTCGTCGCCGCCGCCCGTGACGATGCTGCTGCCTTTGTTGCCAGTGATGGCCTGATTCGCGGTGCGCGCCTTCAGGCGGCGCTGGTTTCGCTGCGCCAGGTGCACAGTTGTCACTCTGTCGGCGACCTGGAACTGGCCGAAGCCATCCTCGTCCAATAACTACCTGTTACGCCTTTGTACCTTCCGGAGATGCTCCATGCGTAAATCGCTGATCGCCGCTTCCCTCGGCATGTTGCTGCTGGCCGACATGGCCCAGGCTCACACGCTGGTGGCCACCAGCAACATCATCGTCCGTGCCTCGGCGCGCACGATCGATTTCACCTCCGACACCACCACCTCGATTCGCGATTCGAAAGTCATCCGCGAAGCCCACGACGACGCCGCCAGCTTCGTCGCCAGCAACGGCAACATCCGTGGCGCCCAGCTCGAAGCGGCCTTCGACACCCTGCGCACCCGTGTGCCGGAAGCCCGCGACGCCAGCGACCAGATGCTGGCCGAAGCTATCCTCGCCCTGTGAAGCGCGCGCGTGCCTGGCTGCTCGGCTGCGCCCTGACGCTGCTCGGCACGCCCGCCCTGGCCGACCTGCAACTGGTGCTGCAGGCAGACGGCCTCGACCAGCCACAGCAACAGGCCACCCAGCAGTTGCTCGATGAAGCCATGGCCAAGCTGCCGCCGCGCTTCAAGCAACAGCTGGACCGCCAGGTAACGGTGAGCTGGACCGACCGCATGCCCGAGGATGCCTACGGCCAGGCTTCGCCGGTCTCCACCCTCGACCTCAACCGCCGCCTGCTGCCAGGCCTGGTCGATGGCAGCGCCGCCCGCGAAAAGACCAACCGCCCCCACGGCACCGTCCGTGAAGAGCTGCTGGCCACGGTGCTGCATGAGCTCACCCACATCTATGACCGCGCCCGCCTGTGGCCCAGCGCCGAGCGCCAGCTCATCACCCGCTGCAAGCGCCAGCAAGGCGCCCTGGGCAAGGTAGGCCTGCCACAGGACTGCAGGGGCCAGGCCGAGCGCCGCTTCACCCTGAGCGACGACCCACGCCTGCTCGACCTGGCCGGCTGGCCGCAGTACGTCGGCCGCCGCGGCGAGCGCGAACAGCACAACGGCCAGGTGGCGCGCAGCCCCGACAGCTACGAGCTGAGCAGCCCCAAGGAATACCTCGCGGTCAACATGGAGTACTTCCTCCTCGACCCCAGCTACGCCTGCCGTCGCCCGGCGCTCAACCAGTACCTGAGCGAGCATTTCGGCTGGGCACCGCCGCACAACACCTGCGCCAGGGGCCTGCCGTTCCTCAATGCCGGCAATGACTTCGCCCGCCAGCCGCTGGGCGAAATCGACCCCGAGCGGGTCTACGAAGTGGATTACCTGCTGGCCGAAGCCAACCAGAACCTGGTCAGCCGCTGGGGCCACAGCATGCTGCGCCTGGTGATCTGCGCCCCCGGCCGCCCACGCGGCCCGGCTTGCCGCCTGGACCTCGACCAGAGCCTGGTGCTGTCCTACCGGGCCTTCGTCAACGACGTGCAGTTGTCGAGCTGGGGCGGGCTGGTCGGGGCCTACCCGTCGCGGCTGTTCGTCCTGCCGCTGGGCCAGGTGATCGACGAATACACCAAGACCGAACTGCGCAGCCTGGCCTCGGTGCCGCTCAAGCTCAGCCGCAGCGAGATCGAGAACATGGTGCGCCAGGCCGCCGAGATGCACTGGAGCTACGACGGCAACTACTTCTTCCTGTCCAACAACTGCGCGGTCGAGAATTTGAAGCTGCTGCGCAGCGGCACCGCCAACCCGCGCCTGAACGACCTCGACAACATCATGCCCAACGGCCTGCTGGAAGTGCTCAAAGGGCGCGGCCTGGCTGACACCAGTGTGCTCGACGACCCACGTGAGGCGCTGCGCCTGGGTTATCGCTTCGACTCCTACCGCGACCGCTACCAGGCCATGTTCGACGTGCTGAAGAAGCAGCTACCGATCAAACAGACCGCCGTGGAAGACTGGCTGGCCCTGGATGCCGAGCAGCGCCGCCCGTGGTTCGAGCGCGCCGACCTGCGCACCAGCGCGGCGCTGCTGCTGCTCGAACAGGCCAGCCTGCGCAGGCAGCTGCTGCTGGCCCAGGATGAGGTCAAGCAGCGTTACCTCAATGGCCGGGCGATGAAGGATGGCAGCTTCGACAAGGCCGACCAGGCCCTGCAGGCGATTCTCGCCAACAGTGGCTACCTCAGCCGCCCGGCGGAACTGCTGGGGGCGGGCGGATACGGCCTGCCGCAGCCGGAGGAGCGCCAGCACCTGGAGCAGGAAAGCAAGGCACGCCAGGCGCAGCTGCTGCGCCTGAGCAACGACCTGGACCAGCAGGTGAGGGCGCTGCTGGGGCCGGAGCGGGCCAGGGAGATCAAGGCGGTGGAAGCCAACATCAAGCAGGTAGGCGAACACCTGCGCGCGCTGCACAAGGCGGCTGGCGGGTTGCAGTTGCCCTAGCGAAAACCGGTGGGGGCCCAATCGCGGGGCAAGCCCGCTCCCACGTGGAATGCGATCAGCGTGGGAGCGGGCTTGCCCCGCGATTGGGCCAGAACAGCCAGCACAAGACCTCACAGGCTTTCCTCATCCTCCTCTGGCAACCCATCACCCACCGGCATCCACGGCAATCGGCTCGTCACCCAGATATGCCGGCCGGGCTTCACCCGCTCCGGATGATCCAGCGTCGCCACCGTCACATCGATCGTCTGCGGGCTGCGCTCAGTCACCAGCGCCACATGGGCCCCACAACCACCACAGAAATAGCGGCTGCATCCAGCCGGCGCCACATACCGCTGCGGCGAGCCCGCCAACCACTCGAAATCCTCGCTGCCCAGCGTCACCCAGGTCACCAAGGTGCCGCCACTGACCCGCCGACAGATCGAGCAATGACAGTGAGCCACATCACCCAGATCGCCCCGCAACCGGTAACGCAGGGCGCCGCAATGGCAACCCCCTTCCTCGACACGCGCCATCGTCATGACCTCCCGTCGCCTTGCACTGGCCGAAAGCTGGCTGAAAGCTTGCGCACATAGGATAGCGCCACCACCGGCAGCAGACCGGTCAGCCAGGGCACCCGGAAACTTCCGTGCCCGGCCCAATCAACAACAACAATGGTGATTCTGATGTTTTCCTGTGCCCGCCTTTTTGCATTCCCTCTTCGCCTACTCCCCGCGAAGCGCCTGACGCGCTGATCCGCCCGAAACGTCCTTCCTTTCGCCGCGCCACGCCTGGAGTACCGCCATGCTGACCTTCCTCGGCTTTGCCATGGTCATCACCTTCATGTACCTGATCATGACCAAGCGCCTGTCGGCCTTGATCGCACTGATCCTGGTACCGATCCTGTTCGCCCTGTTCGGCGGCTTCTACAGCGACATCGGCCCGATGATGCTGCAAGGCATCAGCAAGCTCGCGCCCACCGGCGTGATGCTGATGTTCGCCATCCTGTACTTCGCCCTGATGATCGATTCCGGCCTGTTCGACCCGGCCGTGCGCAAGATCCTCAAGCTGGTCAAGGGCGACCCGCTGAAAGTCTCGGTCGGCACCGCCGTGCTGGCCCTGGTCGTCTCCCTCGACGGTGACGGCGCCACCACCTACATGATCTGCTGCGCCGCCATGCTGCCGCTGTACAGCCGCCTGGGGATGAGCCCGCGGATCATGGCCGGCCTGATCATCCTGGCCGGCGGGGTGATGAACATGACCCCCTGGGGCGGCCCGACTGCCCGCGCCGCCAGCGCCCTGCATGTGGATCCCTCGGACATCTTCGTGCCGATGATCCCGGCCATGGCATTCGGCGTGCTGGCGATCCTCGCCATCGCCTACTGGTATGGCCTGCGTGAACGTGCCCGCCTGGGTGAGCTGCACCTGCCGACCGACGACATCGACCACAGCGACATCAGCGTGTCGCAGTTCCCCGAAGCGCGTCGGCCCAAGCTGATCTGGTTCAACGGCGCCCTGACCGCCGCGCTGATGGTCGCGCTGATCGCAGGCGCGCTGCCGCTGCCGGTGCTGTTCATGATCGCCTTCAGTATCGCCATGATCGTCAACTACCCGTGCCTGCAACAGCAGAAGGACCGCATCGGCGCCCACGCCTCCAGCGTGCTGGCCGTGAGCGGGTTGATCTTCGCCGCCGGCATCTTCACCGGCATCCTGTCGGGCACCGGCATGGTCGACGCCATGTCCAAGAGCCTGCTGGCGGTGATCCCGGAAGCGTTCGGCCCGTACATGGCAGTGATCACCGCCCTGGTCAGCATGCCGTTCACCTTCTTCATGTCCAACGACGCCTTCTACTACGGCGTGCTGCCGGTGCTGTCGGAGTTCGCCAGCCACTACGGCGTCACCCCGGTGGAAATGGCCCGCGCATCGATCGTCGGCCAGCCGGTACACCTGCTCAGCCCGCTGGTACCCTCTACCTACCTGCTGGTGGCCCTGGCCGGCATCGAGTTCGGCGATCACCAGCGCTTCACCCTCAAGTGGGCAGTGCTGGTATGCCTGTGCATAATGTTCGGCGCGCTGGCCCTGGGCACATTCCCGCTGTTCAGCAGTCTGTAATACACACGCTTCATCCAACCGCAAAGCGCCCGCCCTCCGGGCGCTTTGCCATTACCGCTCGAAGGAATACACATGGAATGGCTGACCAGCCCGGAAATCTGGGTTGCCTTTTTCACCCTCACGGCCCTTGAGATCGTGCTCGGGATCGACAACATCATCATGATCTCGATCCTGGTCAGCCGCATGCCCAAGCACATGCAGCCGCGCACGCGGATCTTCGGCCTGGCCCTGGCCATGGTCACGCGGATCCTGCTGCTGCTGTCGATCACCTGGGTCATGCGCCTGACCGACGACCTGTTCCATGTGTTCGGCCAAGGCATCTCCGGGCGCGACCTGATCCTGTTCTTCGGCGGCCTGTTCCTGCTGTGGAAAAGCTCGCAAGAGATCTACCACGGCCTGGAAGGCGAGGACGAAAGCCCGGACGAGCCCAAGGGCGCGGGCGGCAAGTTCTTCTACACCATCATCCAGATCGCCATCATCGACATCGTGTTCTCGCTGGACTCGGTGATCACTGCCGTGGGCATGGTTTCCCACGTGCCGGTGATGATCGCCGCGATCATCGTCGCAGTACTGGTGATGATGCTCTGCGCCGGTACCATCAGCGACTTCATCGACAAGCACCCATCGCTGAAGATGCTTGCGCTTTCGTTCCTGATCGTCGTAGGTACCGTGCTGATCGCCGAATCTTTCGACGTTCATGTGCCGAAAGGCTACGTCTACTTCGCCATGGCCTTCTCGCTGGCGGTGGAAGCGATCAACATTCGCATGCGCACCGCAGCAGCGCGCAAGAAGGGTGAAGAGCCCGACGCGGTGAAACTGCGCAAGGACATTCCGGGTCAGTAAGGCCGGGGAGTGCAGTACACAAGGGCCCTTCGGGGCCCTTTTTCATGGGCGTCCAGCGTGGGAGCGGGCTTGCCCCGCGATCTCCTTTGATGTCCATCGCGGGGCAAGCCCGCTCCCACAGGATCGTGGCATGTTTCAAATATGTTTCAGCCATGCCAAGCTGGCGGCAGCCGCGCAAAACAACTAAAGCTTGAGTGAGCCCTGCACAAAACCGATGCCCACCCCCGGGCCAGGCTCACTGCATTGCCAATTGGCCCCGCACTGGGGCACAAGAATAAAGGGGGCCCGACCATGCTGACCCTGCTCAACCTGCTCTCCGCCGTGGCCCTGCTGGTATGGGGCACGCACATCGTCCGTACCGGCATCCTGCGCGTCTATGGCTCGAACCTGCGCCGGGTGCTCAGCCAGAACATGAACAAGCGCCCGCTGGCGTTCATCGCCGGCATCCTGGTCACCGCCATGGTGCAAAGCAGCAACGCCACCGCCATGCTGGTCACCTCGTTCGTCGGCCAGGGCCTGATGGCCATGACCCCGGCCCTGGCGATCATGCTCGGCGCCGACGTGGGTACCGCGCTGATGGCGCGGGTGCTGACCTTCGACCTGTCCTGGCTGTCGCCGCTGCTGATCTTCCTCGGGGTGATCTTCTTCCTGTCGCGCAAGCAGACCCGCGCCGGCCAACTGGGCCGCGTCGGCATCGGCCTTGGGCTGATCATCCTGGCGCTGCAACTTATCGTGCACGCCGCCACCCCGATCACCCACGCCCAGGGCGTGAAGGTGCTGTTCGCCTCGCTGACCGGCGACATCCTGCTCGACGCGTTGATCGGCGCGCTGTTCGCGATGATTTCCTACTCAAGCCTCGCCGCCGTGCTGCTGACCGCCACCCTGGCCGGTGCCGAGGTGATCAGCCTGCCGGTGGCCATCGGCCTGGTGATCGGCGCCAACATCGGCAGCGGCCTGCTGGCCTTCCTCACCACCAGCCTGCAGAACTCGGCCGGGCGCCGGGTGGCTCTGGGCAGCCTGCTGTACAAGCTGTTCGGCCTGGTACTGATCATCCCGGTGCTGCACCCGCTGGTGGACTGGATGGACAGCCTGAGCTTCAGCCCGCAGGAGCTGGTGATCGGCTTCCATCTGCTCTACAACACCTTGCGCTGCCTGCTGATGCTGCCCACGGTCAAGCCCATGGGCCGCCTGTGCGACTTCCTGCTGCCCGAACGGGGCAACGGCAATGGCCATACCCAGGCACGCCACCTCGACCCCACGGCACTCACTACCCCGAGCCTGGCGCTGGCCAACGCGGTGCGCGAAACCCTGCGCCTGGGCGACCTGGTCGACAGCCTGCTCGACGCCATGCTCGGTGCCCTGCGCGGCACCCAGACCGCCATGCCGCAGCAGGTGCGCACCCTCGCCGAAGACGCCGAGGCGCTGTACAACGCCATCAAGCTGTACCTGGCACAGATGCCCCGCGAAGACCTGAGTGAGCAGGACAACCGGCGCTGGGCCGAGATCATCGAGCTGGCGATCAACCTCAAGCTGGCCACCGACCTGATCGAGCGCATGCTGCGCAAGGTCCAGCAGCAGAAGACTTCCCAGCGCCGCGAGTTCTCGCAAACCGGCCTGGAAGAGCTGACCGGCCTGCAGGAGCAGCTGCTGGCCAACCTGCGCCTGGGCCTGTCGGTGTTCCTCAGCGCCGACCCGCAAAGCGCGCACCAGCTGCTGCGCGAAAAACGCCGCTTCCGCGCCCAGGAACGGCGCCTTGCGCATGCCCATGTCAGCCGCCTGCAACGTAAAGTGGTGCAAAGTATCGAAACCAGTTCGCTACACTTGGAGCTCATTGCCGACATGAAGCGGTTGAACTCTTTGTTCTGCAGCAGTGCCTATGTGGTACTGGGCGGCACCGACACCGGCGGGCTGATGCTCGACAGCGTGCCGGACGAAGCCCGCCAGCCTTGAGCCTTTGCCCCCGGAGACCGTAGCTCGCCCATGCGTTGTCTGATGTTCATTTGCCTGCTGATCGCCAGCCTGCCGACCTTCGCCCTCGATCGCTCGCGGGTCGAGGGCTACCTGTTGCCCAACGGCCTGCAGGTGATCCTCAAGTCCGGCTACGAGCGCGACCATGTGTCGATCCGCCTGGTGGTGGGTGTGGGCCTGGACGATTTCGACTGCAACCAGCGCGAACTGCCGCACCTGCTCGAACACCTGCTGTTCAGCGGCATCGACGACACCGGCGAGGGCGGCCTGGAAGAGCGCCTGCAAGAGCTGGGCGGGGAATGGAACGCCTTCACCAGCAGCGCCGACACCACCTTCGTCATCGAGGCCCCGGCACGCAACCAGCGCAAGGTGCTCGACCTGCTGCTGGCGCTGCTGCGCGACACCCGTATCGACGCCAAGGCGCTGGCCAACGCCAAGCGCATCATCGAACGCGAGGACGGCGGCCATTACGGGCACCTGCAACGCTGGCTCGACCGCCAGGAAGTCGGCCATCCGGCCAGCGACCAACTGGCGACCGAACTGGGCCTCAAGTGCAAGGAACGCTCCGACCTCGACGACATGACCCTGGAGCAGGTGCAGCACCTGCGCGAGCACTGGTACGCCGCCAACAACATGACCCTGATCGTCGTCGGCGGCCTCGACCGCCTGCTGCCGGCCTATCTGGAACGCACCTTCGGCGCCTTGCCGTCGTCCGAACCCGAAGAGCGCCGCACCCTCGAATCCATCAGCCAGCAGGCCGAGCAACGCCGCGACCTGACCCGAGGCTGGCTGGGCGATAACGTCAAACTGCACTGGCTGTTCATCGAGCCGACCCTGGACGCGGACAACGACCAGACCCTCGAGCTGCTCTCGCGCTACCTGGACTGGGCACTGTACGACCAGCTGCGCTTGCGCCACGGCCTGTCCTACGGCCCCTCGGCGCAACGCGAAAGCTTCGGCGACACTGGCCTGCTGAGCCTCAATGCAGACCTTGAGCGCCAGGACCTCGACGAGGCAGTGAAAGTACTCGAACAGTTGTTCGAGCACCTGCGCAAGCACGGCCTGGACCCGGACACCTTCGCCCGCATCAAGGACGCGGCGATTGCCCGCGAGAGCTGGAGCACCCAGGGCAACACGGCGTTGGCCGACTATTACTGGGGCGCGCTGAACGCCTACGAAAACGGCCGTTTCAGCGACCCGGTGCGTGCACTGCGCCAGGTCAGCCTCAAGCAGGCCAACGAGGCCCTGCGCGAACTGCTCAAGGAGCCGGGTTATCTGCGCATCGAGAAGCCGCTGTTGGGGTATGACGAGCTGTATGGGCTGCTGGCGTTGTTGCTCGGGCTGATCCTTGCGGCCGGGCTGGTCCGCTGGCGGCGCGTAATGGCCAATCGCCCCAGCGGTGCTACACGAAAGTAGGGGTTCGGCGGTATCCTGTCGGCCAACAGCGTCTGCGTGGGAGCGGGCTTGCCCCGCGATGCGGTCATCGCGGGGCAAGTCGCATCGGCGCACCGCCGCTCCCACGACGCCTCGAACATGCCTTTTCCTGTTGTAGCCCCATGCCCCCAATACCCAACTTCGTCCTGCGCGTGATCGAACTGCTCAAGCGCTACCCCGGCATCATCGCGCTCTACGGCTTCCTGTCGGGTATCGGCAGTTTCATCCTGGTCGACCGCCAGGCCGGCCTGGCCAGCTGGATCGCCATCGTCATGCTGATCAGCTGGGTCTGGCTGATGCTGGAGAACACCCTCACCGAGCTGTTCGCCCGCACCTTCAAGCGTGAGATCCCACAGCCGCTGCTGCGCTTCGCAACGCAGATGATCCACCAGGAAAGCCTGTTCTTCGTCCTGCCGTTCTTCTTCATCACCACCACCTGGAACAGCGGCCAGCTGGTGTTCACCGGCCTGCTCGGCGCCGCGGGGCTGATTTCCATCGTCGACCCGCTGTATCACAAGTGGCTGGCCCCCAGACGCTGGCTGTTCCTGGCACTGCACACCCTGACGCTGTTCGCCGCACTGCTCACGGCACTGCCGATCATCCTGCACCTGACTACCGCGCAGAGCTTCAAGCTGGCGCTGGTCGCGGCGATGGTGCTGTCGTTCCCAAGCCTGGCCAGCAGCTTCCCGATCCGCAACTGGCGCCGTGGCGTGGGGCTGGTGCTGGTGACCTTGGCCGTGGGCGGCGGCGGCTGGCTGATGCGCTCCTGGGTGCCGCCGGCGACCCTGTGGATGACCGACGTGGCGATCAGCACCGAAGTGCTCAACCGCCAGCCGGGCGCGTCGCTGGAGGAAGTACCCGCCAGCCGCATCCGCAATGGCGGCCTGTACGCCTACACCGCAATCAATGCCCCGCGCGGCCTCAACGAGCGCATCTACCACGTGTGGCAGCTGGACGGCAAAGAGGTGGACCGCATCGCCCTGGACATTCACGGCGGGCGCAAGGAAGGCTACCGAGCCTGGACCCACAAGCAGAACTTCCCGCCCAACCCGGTGGGCAAGTGGCAGGTGAGGGTGCTGACCGAGGACGGGCAGGTGATTGGGGTGCTCAGGTTCAAAGTGGTGGATGACGCACCGAAAAGCTGATCGAATCAGGCCTTATCGCTGGCAAGCCAGCGATAAGGCCGCAACACCGTCTCACTGCGCTATGATCTGACTCGCCACCCGCCAGTCAGATGCATGGAGCCTATGACCGCCCCGAGCGCCATTCTGGACAACAACCAGCAGCCCTCCCGCCTGCGTATCGTCGGCGACTGGACCCTGGCCCACTACGCCAGCCTCAAGCGCGACTGCGCGCTGCTGCGCAGCCAGTACGGCGCCGACACCCAGGTCGACCTCAGCCAGCTGGGCCGCCTGGACACCGCCGGCGCCTCACTGCTGGCCGAACTGCTCGGTTCCGACCGCCTGGCGCACTGTACCGAGCAACTCCCCGACGCCAGCCGCGCCCTGCTCAAGAACGTCTACTGCTCGGTGCAGGACTACTGCATCCCGGTCAAACAACCCGAGCGCCCGGTGCTGCTACTGCTGCTGGCGCGCATCGGCTGCGCCGTCGACACCCTGTGGCAAGACTCCAGGCAAGTGCTGGGCTTCATCGGCCTGATCCTCGAAACCCTGCTGCGCCGCCTGCTGCAGCCCCACCGCTGGCGCGTCACCCCGGTGGTCGCCCACCTCGAACAGACCGGCCTGGATGCCGCCCCCATCGTTGCCCTGCTGACCTTCCTGGTCGGCGCCGTGGTGGCCTTCCTCGGCGCCACGGTGCTGGCCAACTTCGGCGCGACCATCTTCACCGTCGACCTGGTAGCGTTCTCTTTCCTGCGCGAATTCGCCGTGCTGCTGACCGCCATCCTCATGGCCGGGCGGACTGCCAGCGCGTTCACCGCGCAGATCGGCTCGATGAAAGCCAATGAAGAGATCGACGCCATCCGCACCCTGGGCCTGAACCCCATCGAGCTGCTGGTGGTGCCGCGGGTGCTGGCGCTGCTGATCGCGTTGCCGTTGCTGACCTTCGTCGCGATGATCTGCGGCATCGTCGGTGGCGCGGTGGTCTGCGCACTGTCACTGGGCATCTCGCCGGCCATGTTCCTCTCGCTGCTGCAAAGCGACATCGGCGTGCAGCACTTTTTGGTGGGCCTGGCCAAGGCGCCGTTCTTCGCCTTCCTGATCGCCACCATCGGCTGCCTGGAAGGCTTCAAGGTCAGCGGCAGCGCCGAATCGGTGGGTGCCCACACCACCTCGGCGGTGGTGCAGTCGATCTTCGTGGTCATCGTGCTGGATGCGGTGGCCGCGCTGTTCTTCATGGAGATGGGCTGGTGAGCGGCCGTGAGGCGGTGATCGAAGCCCGGGGCATCTGCAACCGCTTCGGCAGCCAGAGCGTGCACGAAAACCTCGACCTGGACCTGTACCGCGGCGAAATCCTCGCCGTGGTGGGTGGCTCGGGCAGCGGCAAGTCGGTGCTATTGCGCAGCATCATCGGTTTGCGCCGGCCCAACGAAGGCATCGTGAAGGTGTTCGGCCAGGACCTGGCCAGCCTCGACGAAGGTCAGCGCTCGCAGGTGGAGCGGCGCTTTGGCGTGCTGTTCCAGAAGGGCGCGCTGTTCTCGTCGCTGACCGTCACCGAGAACGTCGCGCTGCCGCTGATCGAGCACGCCGGGCTGTCGCGCACAGACGCCGAGCACCTGGCCGGGGTCAAGCTGGCCCTGGCCGGGCTGCCGATCAGCGCTGCCGACAAGTACCCGGCCTCGCTGTCCGGCGGCATGATCAAGCGCGCGGCCCTGGCCCGCGCCCTGGCGCTGGACCCGGACATCCTGTTCCTCGACGAGCCCACTGCCGGCCTCGACCCGATCGGCGCCGCCGCCTTCGACCAACTGATCCTCACCTTGCGCGACGCCCTGGGGCTGTCGGTGTTCCTGATCACCCACGACCTGGACACCCTCTACACCATCACCGACCGGGTGGCGGTGCTGTCGCAGAAGAAAGTGCTGGTGGCCGGCCCCCTGCGTGAAGTCGAACAGACCGACGACCCCTGGATTCACGAATACTTTCACGGCCCGCGCGGCCGGGCGGCCGAAGACGCCGCCCTGCGCGCCCGCCAGGAGCCTTGAACGATGGAAACCCGAGCGCATCATGTCCTGATCGGCCTGGTCACCGTGCTGGTGGTGACGGGCGCCATGCTGTTTGGCCTGTGGCTGACCAAGTCCAGCGTCGACGACACCTTCAAGGATTACGAAGTGGTGTTCAACGAAGCCGTCTCCGGCCTGTCCCGCGGCAGCCCGGTGCAGTACAACGGCATCAAGGTCGGCGACGTCAGCACCCTGCGCCTGGACCCGAAAGACCCGCGCCGGGTACTGGCGCGCATTCGCCTGTCCGCCGACACGCCGGTGAAGGAAGACACCAAGGCCAAGCTGACCCTGGCCGGGGTCACCGGCAACTCGTTCATCCAGCTCACCGGCGGCACCCCGCAAAGCCCACCGCTCAAAGGCCAGGACGGCAAACTGCCGGTGATCGTCGCCTCGCCATCGCCGATCTCGCAGCTGCTCAATGACAGCAGCGACCTGGTGACCAACATCAACTTGCTGCTGCACAACGCCAACCAGATGTTCTCGCAAGACAACATCGAGCACCTGAGCAACACCCTGGCCAACCTCGACCAGACGACCGGCGCTTTCGCCAGCCACAAAGACGGCATCAGTGCGGCCATCTCCCAACTGGGCGAGGTCGGCAAGCAGGCCAGCGCGACCCTGGCCGAGACCCAGGCGCTGATGCGCAACGCCAACGGCCTGCTCGGCAACCAGGGCAAGCAGGCCATCGGCAGCGCCGAGCAGGCCATGCAGTCGCTGGCGCAAAGCAGTGCGACCATCAACAGCCTGCTGCAGGACAACCGCCAGTCCCTCGACGACGGCGCCCAGGGCCTGAACCAGATCGCCCCGGCCATCCGCGAGCTGCGCGAGACCCTCAACGCGCTCAAGGGCATCTCCCGGCGCCTGGAGGCCGACCCCAGCGGCTATCTGCTCGGTCGCGACAACAACAAGGAGTTCCAGCCATGAGCCCGTCGCCGCGCCTGCTCGCCCTGGCCGCCACGCTGAGCCTGGCCTCGGCCTGCTCGATCCTGCCGAAGACCGAACCTGTGGATATCTACCGCCTGCCCGTGCACCAGGCGGCCGGCAACGCCACATCGGCGAGCTGGTCGCTGCGCCTGAACAAACCCTTGGCCAGCGAAGCCCTGGCCGGGCCGCGCATCGCGGTGATCCCCCAGGGTGACGTGATCAGCAGCTACAAGGGCGCGCGCTGGAGCGACCCGGTGCCCATGCTGGTGCGCAACCGCCTGCTCGATGGTTTCCAGCGCGACGGCCGGGTGCAGCGCCTGAGTGCCGACGACGCCAACCTGCAGGCCGACTACGAACTGGGCGGCGAGCTGCAGGCGTTCCAGAGTGAATACCGGGCCAAGGACCAGGTGGAGGTGGTGATCCGCTACGACGCGCGGCTGGTGCAGGGGCGCAGCCAGCGCATCCTCGCCAGCAAGCGCTTCGAGGTGCGTCAGCCACTCACCGGCACGCAGGTGCCGTCAGCGGTCGCCGGCTTCGGCGCGGCCAGCGACCAGCTGGCGCGCCAGGTGATCGACTGGACCGTAAGTCAGGCCGCTCAGGCTCAGGCGAAGAACCAGTAGCAGACGAAGATCGCCGCGACCACGCCGGCCAGCTCGGCCAGCAGGGCGCAGCCTACGGCGTGGCGCACCCGCTGGATGCCCACCGCGCCGAAATACACCGCCAGCACGTAGAAGGTGGTTTCGGTGCTGCCCTGGACAGTCGCTGCCACCAGGGCCGGGAAGCTGTCCACGCCATGGGTCTGCATGGTTTCGATCAGCATGGCCCGCGCCGCGCTGCCGGAGAACGGCTTGACCAGCGCGGTGGGCAGACCCTCGACGAAACGGTTGTCCAGGCCCATCCAGCCCACCGCATGGCGGATACCGTCCAGGGCCAGCTCCAGTGCGCCGGAAGCGCGCAGCACGCCCACCGCCACCAGCATGGCCACCAGGTACGGCAGCAGGCTCTTGGCCACGTCGAAACCTTCCTTGGCGCCTTCGACGAACACCTCGTACACCTTCACCCGCTTCAAGGCGCCGATCACCAGGAACAGGATGATTACGCCGAACAGCGTCAGGTTGCCGAGGATCGACGACAGGCTGGCCAGCGCGGCCGCCGAGAGGGTGCCGAGAAACGCCATGAACCCGCCCAGCAGCAGCGCACCGGGAATCAGGTAGGCCAGCACCACCGGGTCCCACAGGCGCAGGCGCTGCATCACCGCCACCGACAGCAGGCCGACCAGGGTCGAGCAACTGGTGGCCAGCAGGATCGGCAGGAATACCAGGGTCGGGTCGGTCGCGCCCTGCTGGGCGCGGTACATGAAGATGGTCACCGGCAGCAGGGTCAGCGACGAAGCGTTGAGCACCAGGAACAGGATCTGCGCGTTGCTCGCCGTGGTACTGCTGGGGTTGAGCTCCTGCAGCGCACGCATGGCCTTGAGGCCGATGGGGGTGGCGGCGTTGTCCAGGCCCAGGCCGTTGGCGGCGAAGTTCATGGTGATCAGGCCCAGGGCAGGGTGGCCGGGCGGCACTTCCGGCATCAGCCGGGCGAACAGCGGGCCGAGCACCTTGGCCAGCCATTCGACGATGCCGGCCTTTTCGGCGATCTTGAGAAAGCCCAGCCACAGCGTGAGGGTGCCGAACAGCAGGACCATGACCTCGACCGACAGCTTGGCCATGGCGAAGATGCTCTCGACCATCGCGGCGAAGATGCCGGCGTTGCCGCCGACCAGCCACTGGGCCAGGGCGGAAATGGCCGCCACCAGGAAAAAGCCGAGCCAGAGGCCGTTGAGCATCTGTGATCCCCCGTGAAAAATGCCCGAATGATAGCGTATCGAACCATCGACGGCAGCGTGGGAGCGGGCTTGCCCCGCGATTGCCCGGACGGCCTATCGCGGGGCAAGCCCGCTCCCACGACGCTCCCACGACGCCTGAATGCAAAAAGCCCCGACAAGTCGGGGCTTTTAGTTCAACTGCAAGGCTTACTGGTTGACGGTCTTGCCAGCCACCACTGCCTCGGTCTTGCCCTTGTCCAGCACCAGCGACTGGTAGTACGCCGCGCCTTTTTCGGCGTCGTACATACCCTGCCACTTGGCGATGACCACGGCGGCCAGGGCGTTACCCACCACGTTCAGCGCGGTACGGGCCATGTCCATGATGCGGTCGACACCGGCGATGAAGGCCAGGCCTTCCAGCGGGATACCGACGCTGCCCAGGGTGGCCAGCAGCACCACGAAGGACACGCCCGGTACGCCGGCGATACCTTTGGAAGTGACCATCAGGGTCAGCACCAGCAACAGCTGCTGGCTCCAGGACAGGTCGATGCCGTACAGCTGGGCGATGAAGATTGCCGCGATGCTCTGGTACAGGGTCGAGCCATCGAGGTTGAACGAGTAGCCGGTCGGCACCACGAACGAGCAGATCGACTTCGGCGCACCGTACTTTTCCATCTTCTCGATCACGCGCGGCAGCACGGTCTCGGAGCTGGAAGTGGAGTAGGCGAGGATCAGCTCGTCTTTCATGATGCGCATGATCTTGATGATCGAGAAGCCGAACACGCGCGCCACCAGGCCCAGCACCATGAAGGCGAAGAAGGCAATGGCGAAGTACACCAGCAGCACCAGCTTGGCCAGCGGCAGCAAGGAGGCGAAGCCGAAGTTGGCGACGGTGGCGGCGATCAGGGCGAACACGCCGATCGGGGCGTAGTTCATGATCATGTGGGTGACCTTGAACATGGTCTCCGACACGCCCTGGAAGGTGCGCACCAGCGGCTCGCGCAGCTCGGCGTTGAGGCTCGACAAGCCCATGCCGAACATGACCGAGAAGAAGATGATCGGCAGCATTTCGCCACGCATCAGCGCTGCGAAGATGTTCGACGGGATCAGGTTGAGCAGGGTTTCGATGAACGCGTGCTCATGCTGCACCTCGGCCGCGGTGGCCTGGTACTTGGAGATGTCGACGGTGCCCAGGGTGCTCATGTCGATGCCGGCGCCCGGGTGGAACACGTTGGCCAGCACCAGGCCGACGACGATCGCGATGGTGGTCACCACCTCGAAGTAGAGGATGGTCTTCAGGCCGATGCTGCCCAGTTTCTTCGCGTCGCCAACTCCGGCGATACCCACGATCAGCGACGAAATCACGATCGGGACAACGATCATCTTGATCAGGCGAATGAAGATGTCGCCGGCCGGCTGGAGGACGTTGCTGATCCACCATGCCTTTTCTGCACTGAAATGATTCAGTAGCGCGCCGACTGCAACGCCCAGCAACAGACCGATGACGATCTGCCAGGCGAGGCTCAGTTTTGCCTTCTTCATGTCATTACCCTTTGTTGTAGTGGTCAAGGACGCCAACCGCTAAGCCGCGTACCAGAGCCGTTTAAAGCGTGATGGCAACACGAGCTTGGCGTGCGGTGGCCCCATGAAAGGACACCGCGAGCACATCTTTCGAGTGCTTGGGCCAGGGAAAAAGGCGGCAACTATTGCGATGGGAAGGAGGGCAGTCTAATGCCGGAAACGAGTACCCCATGCCGAATCGGCATGAGACCAGAACCCGAAATCGAGCATCGCCAAGCCCTTGATTTTCAACGTTCGGATTTCCGAACAAGACCAAAGCGCCATAATTCGGCAGATTTGACGGCGTGCGTACGGGGGTTTGAATGGCGTGTTCGACAATCCGAATGGCTGAAATGCCACTGAACCTGAGCTATCAGTCAGGCTAAAAAATTTCGATGTACGGTCAAGACAAAATGTGTCTTTGGTGAAAAGACGTACATATATAAGGAATGAGTCCTACAAAAAGGCACCTCGGAAGCCAGATCGGTCTCTGATCCCTGTAGGGCATGACCGATCTGCAGCTTCCGATGCCACCTTCGCCTGACCCGGCCCATTACGGAGGTACTCCCTGTACCCCTAGGCCACTCCGATCCTGCAACAATCAGAACAGCCCGGCCCCCTGGTCATGCGCTGCCCCTCCTCGGGGCGGCGCATCATAGAAGCCAGAAAGATAGAAAGGTTCAGCTTCTATTTCGTGACAGTGCGTACCCGCAGGCCTTGAAGGGCTCAGTACCAGTTCGGGTCGCGCTTGAGTTGCTCCTGCAGCAAGGCTTTCATGCCGTCGTCAGGTTTGCCCAGCCACCGATAGTCCGCATGGCGGGTGGGCGACTTGTCCGAGGGCAGGCCTTCGGGTACTTCCACGAGCATCCCGTAGGCAGTGTCCTTGTCCCAGCTGAACGCCACGATCAGGCGCTTGTAGGTGCAGGTGCTGTCGGCCTCGCACAATGGGCCGACCAGATACTGCTCGCCGTCCTCGGTGACTGCCGACATCTGCAGCGGGGCGCTGCCGGTGAGGTTGATCACCCACTCGGGCAAACGCTCCTCGCCCTTGATCGTGTGCTGCCAGGTTTGCTGGTATTCGCGGTCCGAGCCTAACAACTGGTTGGCCCGGACCTGGCCGTCATTGGCCGCCAGCGCCAGGCTGCCGGCGCCCGCAAGCAGGGCACCGGCCAAGGCTTGGCAAAGCATCCGCTTCATGGTTCAACCCCTGCCTCGTCCAAAGAAGAAAGAAGCCACGAACAGCACCAGGAAGACGATGAACAGGATCTTCGCGATACCGGTCGCCGCGCCAGCGATACCACCGAAGCCCAGGACCGCGGCGACAATGGCGATGATCAGGAAGGTGATAGCCCAGCTCAGCATGATGTTTCTCCTTTCGTGTGCAAAATCGTTGGTGGTCTAGAACACCCAGCGTTGCTCGGGCTGGACGTTCTCGACCCGTGCAGGGGTGGTGTCACCCACCGGCAGCGGCTCCAGTGCCGTGACCTGCGTGCTCACACGGCTCGCCTTGAGCTGCGTCAGCACCAGGGTCTGCGCCGCGACCTGGTCGGCCAGGCGAGCGGTTTGCCAGCTGTAATAGAACTGGCCGGCTGCCAGGGTGATCAGCAAAGCCGCACCGAGGAACAGCAACTGGCGCAGGGGCAGTACGGCGTACTGCGTGCGGTTGACGGGTGGGTGATTCATGCCGGCTCCTCCTGCTGTACTTGTTCTTGAAACCTGAACAGGTATTTGCAGCTCGCGTGCCAGTCTTTTTAGGCATATAAATTTCAATAAAATCAGATAGTTATGAAATTCTGCGAAATAGAGCGGGGCGTATCCTGCACGATGGCCTGCAAACGCGTCGGGCGATTTGCACGATTCACCCTCGCGCCTGGCCCACACTTTGGGGCGGGTGGCATCCATCAACGCTCTGCGCAACCGTCATGATGGCCATTCCCTTGCAACCAACTCCCAAGTTATCAGTCACTTAGTCACCATGAAGGCAACCGGCTAGCATGCAGGGCGTCGGATCAATCAGAATCAACCATGCAACTTGCCCGATTTTTCCGACACTAATTGAGATCTATCCCAAAGGAGCGCAGGAAAATGGAATCAGCCCAGGACAACCAAGGCCGCATTCTGCTGGTGGACGATGAGTCCGCCATCCTGCGTACCTTCCGCTACTGCCTTGAGGACGAGGGCTATAGCGTGGCCACCGCCAACAGTGCCGCCCAGGCCGAGGCCCTGTTGCAGCGCCAGGTGTTCGACCTGTGCTTCCTCGACTTGCGCCTGGGCGAAGACAACGGCCTCGATGTACTGGCGCAGATGCGCGTCCAGGCCCCCTGGATGCGCGTGGTGATCGTCACGGCCCATTCGGCGATCGATACCGCCGTGGACGCGATCCAGGCCGGCGCCGCCGACTACCTGGTCAAACCCTGCAGCCCCGACCAGCTGCGCCTGGCTACCGCCAAGCAACTGGAAGTGCGCCAGCTGTCGGCGCGCCTGGAAGCCCTGGAAGGCGAGCTGCGCAAACCCAAGGACGGCCTCGACTCCCACAGCCCGGCCATGATGGCCGTACTGGAAACCGCCCGGCAGGTGGCGACCACCGACGCCAACATCCTCATCCTCGGCGAGTCGGGCACCGGCAAGGGCGAGCTGGCCCGCGCCATCCATGGCTGGAGCAAGCGCGCGCGCAAGGCCTGCGTGACCATCAACTGCCCCTCACTGAATGCCGAGCTGATGGAGAGCGAGCTGTTCGGCCACACCCGGGGCGCCTTCACCGGCGCCAGCGAAAGCACCCTCGGGCGGGTCAGCCAGGCTGACGGCGGTACCTTGTTCCTCGACGAGATCGGCGATTTTCCCCTCACATTGCAGCCAAAACTGCTGCGCTTCATCCAGGACAAGGAATACGAACGGGTCGGCGACCCGGTCACCCGCCGGGCCGATGTGCGCATCCTGGCGGCGACCAACCTCAACCTGGACGAGATGGTCCGCGAGAACCGCTTCCGTGAAGACCTGCTCTACCGCCTGAACGTGATCACCCTGCACCTGCCACCGCTGCGTGAGCGCAGCGAGGACATCCTGACCCTGGCCGAGCGCTTCCTCGCCCGCTTCGTCAAAGAGTATTCGCGTCCAGCCCGTGGTTTCAGCGACGAAGCCCGCGCAGCACTGCTCAACTACCGCTGGCCAGGCAACATCCGTGAGCTGCGCAATGTGGTCGAGCGCGCCAGCATCATCTGCCCGCAGGAGCGCGTGGAAATCAGCCACCTGGGCATGGGCGAGCAGCCTGCCGGCAACGCACCGAAGGTCGGCGCCGCACTGAGCCTGGACGAACTGGAGCGCGCCCATATCGCGGCGGTGCTGGCGGCCAGCGACACCCTCGACCAGGCCGCCAAGACCCTGGGCATCGACGCCTCCACGCTGTACCGCAAGCGCAAGCAGTACAACCTGTGAAAACGCCGATGAAGCTGCGCACGCGGCTGTTCCTGAGCATTTCGGCGCTGGTCACGGTGGCCCTGCTGGGGCTGCTGCTGGGGCTGGTCAGTGTGCTGCAGATGGCAACCATGCAGCAGCGCCTGGTGCAGGACACCTCCCACACCCTGGAGCTGGGGCTGAAGCTGCGGCAGAACCTGGGCGAGCAACTGACCCTGATGCTCGACGAGGACACTACCGCGCAAAGCCTGGCCAGCTTGCAGAGCGAGTTCCAGGCCCTGCTCACCCAAGGGCTGGAGCAGGGCGGCGAACGTACCGGTTTCAGCAAGGCCGCCAGCCATTACCAGGCATTCCTCCAGGCCTACCGGGAGAGCCCGGCCCCCGCTCGCAGCCTGGGGGCCGAGCAACCCCTGGGTGCGGCCTTCAGCCAGTTGCGCAATGACCTGCTCGACTCGCACAAGCAGGCGTTGGAGCACATTACCCGCAGTGAGCAGACGTCCCGCGACCGTGCCCTGCTGATCAGCGGGCTGCTTGGCCTGATGGGCCTGGCCGTGCTGGTGCTGGGCTTCATCACCGCGCACAACATTGCCCGGCGCTTCGGCCAGCCCATCGAGGCTCTGGCCAAGGCCGCCGACCAACTGGGGCAAGGCAACTTCGACGTGACCCTGCCCGTCACCCAGGCCACCGAGCTGAACCAGCTGACCCGGCGCTTCGGGCTGATGGCCGATGCCCTGCGCAAGCATCAGGCGACCAACGTCGACGAACTGCTCGCGGGCCAGCAGCGCCTGCAAGCGGTGCTCGACAGCATCGACGACGGCCTGCTGATCATCGACCGCCAGGGCCGCCTGGAGCACCTCAACCCGGTAGCCCAGCGCCAGTTGGGCTGGGACCACGGCCGCCTCGGCGCGAGCCTGGCCGAAGCGCTGCAACGCCCGGAGCTGGAGCAGCAATTGCGCCAGGTGCTGCGCGGCGGCAGCCTGGATCGCCCGCCCGACGACCTGAGCCTGGAGGTGGACGAAGAAAGCCGCCTGCTGACCTACAGCCTGACCCCGGTCAGCCACCCGCAAGGGCCGATCCTCGGTGCGGTGATGGTGCTGCACGATGTCACCGAACAGCGCGCCTTCGAGCGGGTGCGCAGCGAGTTCGTGTTGCGCGCCTCCCACGAGTTGCGCACCCCGGTCACCGGCATGCACATGGCCTTCGGCTTGCTGCGCGAGCGGGTCAGCTTCCCGGCCGAGGCCCGTGAACATGACCTGCTTGAGACCATAGGCGAGGAGATGCAGCGCCTCACCCAACTGATCAACGACCTGCTCAACTTCTCCCGCTACCAGAGCGGCCTGCAAAAGCTGGAACTGGCGCCCTGCGCACTCGACGACCTGTTCGAACGCGCCCAGGCCCGCTTTGCCGAGCAGGCTGCGGCAAAACAGATCGAGCTGATTCGCGAACTGGAACCGCCACTGCCGCGGATCCAGGCCGATATCGCTCAGCTCGACCGGGTGCTGGACAACCTGCTGCACAACGCCATCCGCCATACCGCCAGCGGCGGGCATATCCGCCTGCATGCACGGCGGCACGCGGAGCGGGTGATCGTCAGCGTCGAGGACAACGGCGAAGGCATCGCCTATGGCCAGCAGGGGCGGATCTTCGAGCCGTTCGTGCAGGTCGGGCGCAAGAAAGGCGGGGCCGGCCTGGGCCTGGCGCTGTGCAAGGAGATCGTGCAGTTGCACGGCGGGCGCATGGGAGTGTTCTCACGGCCGGGGCAGGGGACACAGTTCTACATGGCGTTGCCGGTTTGAGTGCAGCGCCGGCCTGAACGCTTGGGCTTGGCTCACCGGCCTCATCGCCGGCAAGCCGGCTCCCACAAGGATCACCGTAGCCCCTGTGGGAGCTGGCTTGCCAGCGATGGGGCCCCAAGCGCAGCAAAACGTTCAAGGCTCATCATCGATCCGCCGCCCCGCCACCCGCCGCCCGCGGGTGATCAACTCGGCGAACTGGCGGGCGTTGAGCGGGTGGGCGAACAGCCAGCCCTGACCGTAGTTGACCCCTTCGCTGCTGAGGAACTGCGCCTGGTCCTCGCACTCGATACCCTCGGCGATCACCCGCAGGTGCAGGTCATGGGCCATGCGGATGATGTGCGGGGCCACGCCACTGCTGGCGGCGTCGTGGCCAAGGGCGTCGATGAACGCCTTGTCGATTTTCAGGCAGTCCACCGGCAAGGTCTGCAAGTAGGCCAGGCTGCAATAGCCAGTACCGAAATCGTCGATCAGCACCTGATGCCCTTCCGTACGCAACGCCTGGAGGTTGTCCCGGGCCACCACCACGTCGATCAGCCCGCGCTCGGTCACCTCAAAGGCGATCTGGTTGGCGGCCACCCGATGCTGCGCCAGCAGCCGCGCGGCCACCCGGCCGATGCGCGGCTCCATGACATCACAGGCCGCCAGGTTCACCGAGATGTACAGGTGGCGGTTGGCGCGCAGCAGCTGGCCGAGCTGTTCAAGCACGCGCTGAAGGACAAAATCGGTGATCTGGCGGATCTGCCCGGTATTTTCCGCCAGCGGGATGAACAGCTCCGGGCTGGTCAGGCTGCCGTCCGGGCGGCGCCAGCGGATCAGCGCCTCGGCCCCCACACAGCGGCGGCTGTCCAGTTCGATGATCGGCTGGTACAGCACCTGCAGCTCGCCCCGGCGCAAGGCCTGCTGCAGCTCGGAACTCATCGAGCGGCGCTGCTGGATCAGTTGCAGCACCAGCCAGCCAATGCAGCAGGCCAGCACCAGGCTGCCTGGGAACAGCAACCAGAGCAGCCCGTTGAGTTTGAGCGGCAGGCTGGCCCGCGGGGCGATCAGCACCAACTGGTAGTCCGGCGACTTGGTGGCCATGCGATAGACCAGTCGATCATGCAGTTCCAGCAGCGACTTGTGCGACGGCGGCGGCCAGTCGGCAGTGGGCGGCCAGGCCTGCGGTGGACCGAGCACCGGGATCGCGCGGTTGCCGCGGTCAAGCACCACCAGCAGGCTGCCGCCCGGCGGCAGGTCGACCACATCGCTCAGATGACCGCGCGAGGTCGATACCAGGAAATTGCCACGGCCAAGCATCAGGGCAGCCAGGTTTTCATTGGGTTCGGTGGTGGTGTTGAGCCAATAGCTGTAGGTCGGCCCTTCTATATCCGGCGCGCGCAAGGGCTCGATGACCCGCTCGCCGCCGCGGTTGGAGCAGGCCGACTGGCCATCGGCATAGGCCGCCTCGTAGATGAACCGCGACTTCAGCGCCACCTGCTGCAGCAGGGCCTGCATCGGCGGGCCACAGCCGCGCAGCGATTGCGACTGCAATTGGTCGACCCCTTCACGTAACTGGCCGAACACCTGCTCCAGCCGTTCGAGAAAGCGCTCGCCACGGGCATTCATCTGTGCGCTTTCACTGTCCTTCATCTGCTGCAGGGTCACACCGACACTGGCGGCCAACAGCAGCGCAGCGCTGCCCAAGGCCGCGAGCACTGCGAGCAGCCAAGGGTGGTGAAAAAATTGACGCACTGAGGCGTTAGGGGCAGGCATGCGCGGCATCCAGTTGAATACCAAAGGTATAGCAACTGAATGCGTCGCCAGCTTTGCCGTTCGGAAGACGGCGCCGCCAAGCAGCCCCCACAAGGTTCAACGTTTGCGGTTGAGCACCTGGAGCATGGCGGCCGTCTGCGCATCCGGCTGGCCGTCGAAACGCTGCGGGCGGAAGCGCATCTGGAACGCCGCGATGACGTGGCGCGTGGCCACATCGAGCTCGCCGGTCTGGTCGATGGCATAGCCGAAACGCGCGAGTTGCTGCTGGTACCAGGCGACGGTCGGCGGATTGGCATCGAAGTAGGCCTGTTGGCGCGCCACCGACGCGGCGTCCGGCCAGATGCCCAGCCCGGCATCGGCCAGGCGCTTCCAGGGGAACAGCGGCCCTGGGTCGAGCTTGCGCAGGGGGGCGATGTCGCTGTGGCCGATGATATGGCGTGGGTCGATATTGTTACGCTTGACGATGTCCTTGAGCAGGGCGATCAGCGCCTGCACCTGGGCTTCGCTGTAAGGGTGCCAGACCCGGCCAGCCGGCGTGTCGGTGTAACCCGGGTTGACGATCTCGATGCCGATGGAGCTGGAATTGAGCCAGGTGCGGCCTTGCCACTGGCTGTCGCCGGCATGCCAGGCGCGACGGTTTTCGTCGACCAGCTGGTAGACCGTGGCCGGACCATCGCCGATCAGGTAGTGGCTGCTGACCTCGCCGTGGGTCAACAACGCCAGCGAGCGCTCCAACGAAGCGTTGGTGTAATGCACGACGACGAACTGGATGCGGCTGTCCTGGTTGACCGAGGGGTGGCTGCGGTCGATGCGCAGGCCGCTGGAACAACCGGCCAGGGCCAGCAGGAGCAGGGTGGTGATGAGTGTTTTCATTGCAGGGAGCACGTCATGATGAGCGACAACAGCGCTACAGTATAACGTGCTCCTGATCTGGCGTTAGCAGGATCTATTCATCCCTGCTCGACGCGATTGCGCCCTTTGTCCTTGGCCCGATACAGGGCTTCGTCCGCGCGCTTGAGCACCTGGTCGCCACGCTCGCCGGGGCGGAAGGCGCTGAGGCCGATGGAAGTGGTGATCACCACCCGCTCGCCTTTAAAGTGGAACGGGCAGGCTTCGATCGCCGCACGCAGTGCTTCGGCAACTTGCGCCGCAGCGGGCGGTGAGGTTTGCGGCAACAGCAGGACGAATTCCTCACCGCCGAAGCGGGCGATGAAGTCCCGGCCACGCAGGCGTTTGCGCAACTGGTCGGCGACGATCTTGAGCACTTTGTCGCCTGCCAGGTGACCATAGCCATCATTGATGCGCTTGAAGTGATCGAGGTCGAGGATGGCCATCGCCAGGTGGCCACCATTTTCATGCCAGTCGAGCACTTCCTGTTCGACCCGCTCCGACCAGGCCGCGCGATTGGGCAGGCCAGTCAGCGGGTCGATCATTGCTTTCTGCCGCTGCTCTTCAAGGTGCTCGCAGTAACCCAGGGCCTCCTGCTCCATGCTCGCCACACGCTCGGCCAACCCATGCAGGCGACCAGCCAGCTCCTGCTCGCGACGGTCACGCTCGTGCTGGTGGTCGTCCATGGTCACCAGCAAACCTTCCAGGCGGCCTTCCAGAATGTGCTTGAGGCTGTCCAGATCGGCAGCACCCTGCACGCTGCTCTGCAGGCCGTCGACCTGCTCGCGCAGCTGGCTGTCCAGCTCGCGGGCAGCGGAACTGTTATCGGCATGGCCAGTGCTGGCTTCGTGCAGATGGCTCTGGAAGCTTTCCAGGCGTTCGTTGAGCTGTTGCAGGTAGGCTTCGAACTCGTGCTGGCCACTGTCGGTAATGGCCAGCATCAGCACCGCCAGGTCATCCAGCACCGGGATCAGTTCATACCAGTTGAGGCCGCGCGCCACGCGCTCGCGCATCTCCAGGGCCTGGGCCTTGTGGCGCTCGGGCAGGCTGAGGTCGTCGAGCAGGCCGATCAAGGTCTGCTCGATATGGGCGGCCACCTGGCTGTAGGGCGGCTCGACTGCGTCGGGCAGGGCATACGGGCCGTCTTCGCCGGCCAGCTCTTCGAGTGTCTGTACCGGAGCTGGCTGGGTGACTTCGGGCACTACCTCGGCAGGCGATAGCGCAGGCTCGTCAGATAATGGCGCAGGCTCGGTCGCCTGCGGCTCGATGACCGGCGTCTCGGGTTGAGGCTCAGGCTCGGCTTGCGGCCGGGGTGCCGAGTAAATTTCTTCGACGGCTTCGACCAGTACCGGGCCCGATGCCTCTATTATCGGCTCCTGCGGTGGGGCGGGTACGCTGGCCGCAAGCGGGTGGAGCTCGTCGGCATCCTGCGGTTGCGTATCCGGCTCGGCAACCAGGCCTGTACTTTCCTCAGGCTGAGCGGGTTGTGGGGCGGTTAATGGCGCAGGCTGGAATTCACCCTGCGCTTCATCGCGACCACCGAACAGGCGCTGGAGAAAACCCGGACGGGCCTCGTCGTCGGTTTTTTGCACCGCACTCAAGGCGCGCCCTTGCAGGCCGCTGAGCTCACCCAGCAGCGGCGGCAGTTCGCGGGACTGACTGACGCCGCCGTCGAGTTTTTTCGCCAGTTTCTTCAGGGGCCGCGACACTTCACCCGGGAGCGGCAGGGCCTGCAGTTGGCTGACCAGTGCTGTCAGCGCGTCGCTGACCTGGTTCATGCGGGTTTCCCGGCGCTGCTCGGAATCGAGCACGGCCTTTTCCAGGCGCGGGATCAACCCGGCGAGCCCGGCGTCCATATTGTCGCTGCGGATGACTTCGCGCATTTCCTTCATGCACTGGTCGACGATCTTGTCGCTACCTTCCGCTGCCAGGGTGCTGCGCACCAGGCCGCGACGCAGCAGGTCGAGCCGGGCGTCCCAACGCCGTTCGAGCTTTTCCTGCTGTTCGATGCTTTTAAGGTATTTTTCTTTCCAGCGCTCGGCTTCTTCGCTCATGCCTGAATCCGCAAAGGGTGATCGCATCTAGCCCTGTGATGACTGGATTTCGGCACAAGTCCCCAACACTTGAACGCGCCGATCACATACGCAGGCCTAGCTCAGGACCGGCAGCGTATCCACAGTCAGGGCATCAGGCAATCGGATCTCGACGGCGACGGGCAGGTGATCGGAAATCGGTTGTGCCAGCACCTCGACCCGTTCCAGGGTGAGGCTCGGGCTGAGCAGGATGTGATCGAGGCAGCGCTGTGGCCGCCAGCTCGGGAAGGTGGCCTCGACCTGGGGGGCAATCAGGCCCAGATCGCGCAGCGGCGAGTGCTCGAGCAGGTCGGTGGCGTGGGTGTTCATGTCACCCATGAGGATCTGATGACGGTAACCGCCGATCAGCTCACGAATGTAGGCCAGTTGGCGGGCGCGGGTCTTGGCACCCAGCGCCAGGTGCATCATCACCACGATCAGCGCGTCGTCACCTTCGCCGAAGCGCACAAGGATCGCACCGCGTCCGGCCGGGCCGGGCAGCGGGTGGTCTTCCAGGTGCTGGGGCTTCAGGCGGCTTAGTACGCCGTTGCTGTGCTGGGCGAAACGCCCGAGGTTGCGGTTGAGCTGCTGGTACCAGTAGGGGAAGGCGCCCAACTGGGCAAGGTGCTCCACCTGGTTGACGTAGCCTGAGCGCAGGCTGCCGCCATCGGCCTCCTGCAGGGCCACCAGGTCGAAATCGCCCAGCAGGTCACCGATTTTCTGCAGGTTGCCCGCTCGCCCGGTATGCGGCAGCAGGTGCTGCCAGCTGCGGGTCAGGTAATGACGGTAGCGCTCGGTGCTGATGCCGACCTGGATGTTGAAACTGAGCAGCCGCAGGCGACCATCCTCTGGCAGGCCAGAGGCCTGCAGGTGATGTTCGTTGACCTGCGGCTGATGCAGGCCGACGCCACGGGTGGGGCGCAAGCGAGCCATGGGGTACGCCGCTTACTTAGCGGCGCGCTCCTTGTCGATCAACTGGTCGGCAACGTTCAGTACGCCCTCCGGACCACCTGCGGTGCCCAGGTCGAAGCGGTACTTGCCGTTGACCACCATGCTTGGCACGCCGGTGATTTCGTACTTCTTGGCCAGTTCTTTGGCCTGGTTGACCTGGCCCTTGATGGCGAAGGAGTTGAAGGTGGCAAGGAACTTGTCCTTGTCCACGCCCTGGGTAGCCAGGAAGTCGGCCATGTCTTGCGGGTCGGTCAGGCGCTTGCGCTGGTTCTGGATGGCATCGAAGACCGCGGCATGCACCTTGTGCTCGACGCCCATGGCTTCGAGGGTCAGGAACATCTGGCCGTGGGCATCCCACGGGCCGCCGAACATGGCGGGGACGCGCTTGAAGTTGACGTCCTTGGGCAGCTTCTCGGCCCAGGGGTTGATCACAGGTTCAAAGTGGTAGCAGTGCGGGCAGCCGTACCAGAACAGCTCGACCACTTCGATCTTGCCCGGCACGGACACGGGGACGGGGTTGCTCAGCTCGATATATTCCTTGCCGGCGGTGGCAGGCTCCGCGGCCTGTACGGCGGTCATACCGAACACGCTGGCGGCGACCAGCGCAGCGCTGAGAATCAGTTTACGCATGCTTTACTCCTGAGCAGTCTTTGGTCGCCTCGACGCGACCTGTCTGGGACAGGCCGGGAAGGGCGTGAGTTCTGTAGTGTACGACCCTGAACGAAAAAAAGGGCAGCACGGGCTGCCCTTTCATCTTTGTCGCACAGCATTAACCCATTGTTAACGCTGGGGGCTGAGTACTTTTACCGGCCTCATCGCCGGCAAGCCGGCTCCCACCCTGACCGTACATGCCCATGCCATGCGCTAAGGCTGTGGGAGCTGGCTTGCCAGCGATGAGGCCAGGACATGCAAACAAGACAGTTGCTCCCACAGGGTCAGTGCAGCCCCTGAATGTAGCTGGAGAGTGCCTCGATATCCTTGTTGCTCAGCTTGCCGGCGATAGTGCGCATGGTCATCGCGTCGCCGTCGTTGGTGCGGTTACCTTCACGGAAATCCGTGAGCTGTTTGGTCACGTACTGCGAGTGCTGGCCACCGAGGTGCGGGAAGCCGGCCAGGGCGATGCCTGCGCCGTTGGGCGAGTGGCAGCCGGTACAGGCGGGCATGCCTTTCTCCAGGTCGCCGCCGTTGAACAACGCGCGGCCACGCTCCACCAGTTTAGGGTCGGCGGCACCGACACTGCCTTTCTGGCTGGAGAAGTACGCGGCGATATCGGCCAGGTCCTGGTCGCTGAAGTTGGCTAGCATGCCCGTCATTTCCAGCACGGTACGCTTGCCGGCCTTGATATCGTGCAGCTGTTTTTCGAGATAACGTTCGCCTTGGCCGGCGAGTTTCGGGAAGTTCGGCGCCAGGCTGTTGCCGTCGGGGTTGTGGCAGGCGCCACAGACGGCCGTCTTGGCCTGGCCAGCGGCAGCATCGCCTTTGATGGGTTCGGCAGCAGTGGCCGCACCCGCGACACCCATGGTCAACAGCAGACTCACGACTAGTTTGTTCATCAGCTAATCCAACACGGCTAAGGGTGAAATGTTATGTATCGGGACTGCCGCTCATCCAAAGGATGACCAATCGGTAGTCCTCGGCACTGCAGTCCATGCACAATCCACGCGGCGGCATAGCCTTGAAACCCTGTGTAACATGCGCCACCAGTTGCGCCATGCCTTGCGCCAGCCTTGGCTCCCAGGCCGCCCGGTCACCCCGTTTGGGGGCCTGTGGCAACTGTCCGGCGTGACAGGCCGCACACGTGCGGTTGTACAACGCCTCGGGATCCTGTGTAGCCTGTGCGCTGAAATACGGCAGGAACATACCGACAGCAAGCAGCCATTTCGCCATGCGGAACGACCTGACAGGGTTGGGGGCCGCGCTGCGTTCTGTTGCGCGAGCTATTGTTCGGCACCCCATGCCCGTTCTCCTTCGCTGGGAGAATGAGCACACAAAAACTGGGGCATTATATACTTCCGTCATCCAAACGGAAACGACACCGCTTGCCGCGCCTGGGCCAACCGTTCCAGTGCCGGGCAACACCCACATCGGATATCCCATGCAAGTCAAGAACCCCATCCTCGGCCTCTGCCAGAAAGCCACCTTCGCCCTCAGCGCCGCCAAGGTCGAACAATGCCCTGAAGACCAGGGTTACGAGGTGGCCTTCGCTGGCCGTTCCAACGCCGGCAAATCCAGCGCCCTCAACACCCTGACCCATGCCAGCCTGGCGCGGACTTCCAAGACCCCAGGCCGCACCCAGCTTTTGAATTTCTTCAGTCTGGACGATGAACGGCGTTTGGTCGACCTGCCGGGCTACGGTTATGCAAAAGTGCCGATCCCGCTCAAGCAGCACTGGCAAAAGCACCTGGAAGCCTACCTGGGCAGCCGCGAGTGCCTGCGCGGGGTGATCCTGATGATGGATGTGCGCCATCCGATGACCGACTTCGACAAGATGATGCTCGACTGGGCCAAGGCCAGCGGCATGCCCATGCACATCCTGTTGACCAAGGCCGACAAGCTGACCCACGGTGCCGGCAAGAACACCCTGCTCAAGGTGCAGTCGGAAATTCGCAAGGGCTGGGGCGACAGCACCACCATCCAGCTGTTCTCGGCGCCCAAGCGCCTGGGGCTGGAAGAGGCATATCGCGTGCTGGCGGACTGGATGGAGCTGGAAGACAAGCCGGTGGCCTGAGGCGGTACCCGCTTTTGTAGGAGCAACTGTCTTGCTCAACTGCTAAAGCTAGCGCGATCCCTGTGGGAGCGGGCTTGCCCCGCGAACACGGGC